>NZ_JBQQCD010000014.1:0-185190 GCF_052245555.1 Streptomyces sp. KR80 | reverse complement strand
CGCCTGGACCGACTTCTTCACCCAACAACTCCGCTGGTCCCGCGGCACCTACGAAACCATCCTCAAACAGTTCTGGAAGGCACCCTTCACCCTGCCACCCGGAAAACTCTTCAACTACACCCTGATGGTGATCTTCTATCCCATCTCCGCCATGAACTGGATTCTGGCGGCGCTCAGTTGTGCGCTCTTCCTCGGATTCGGCGCATCGGGTGTCCAGATCGACCCGGCCATCTGGATGATGCTCTACGGCAATGCCTCCGCGCTGCAGATCGGGCTGTACGTCTGGAACCGGCGGCACAACGTCTCCCCGCACGAACCCGAAGGCTCCGGCGGCGTGGCCGGCATGGTGATGTCCGCGCTGTCGGCCCCCATCTACGCCCGCTCCCTCATGGACGCGGTGCTGCGCCGCAAGAGCAAGTTCGTCGTGACGCCCAAGGGCGACTCGTCCAGCCCCGACACCCTCTTCGGGACCTTCCGCATCCATCTGTTCTTCCTGCTGGTCTTCGGCGGCTCCCTCGTCTCCTCCTTCTACTTCGGCCACAGCCATCCGGCGATGATCGTCTGGGCCTCACTGGCGCTGATCATCACGGTGTCACCGATCCTCGCCTGGTCCTGGACCACGCGCCAGGAGAAGCGGAAGAAGACGGACGACTCTCAGGACGGCAGCGGCTCTCAGGACTGCGGCGGCTCTCCCGACGACCGGAATCCCGCGGACACGATGACTCTGAAGCAGCCCTCCTGGGCACAGACCACCGACGAGACCCTGCAGATCGCCCTGGGGGGACGTAAGACATGAAGTACCGTCCGAGCCGCCGCACCCGCCGCCTGGCGATCGGTGCGGCGGCGGTACTCGTGCTGACCGGCATGAACGGGCCTGCGCTCTACCGCTTCAGCACCGCGAAGTACCACACGTACAAGATCAACCAGCCCGAGTACAAGGCGGAGAACGGCTACTGGGAGCTGCTGGACGTCCCGGATGAGTACCGGATCAACGCGATCCACGCGGCCCTGCTGCACACCGGCAAGGTCCTGCTGATCGCCGGCTCCGGCAACAACGCCAAGATGTTCGCCTCGAAGACGTTCCGCTCGGTCCTCTGGGATCCGAAGACGAACACCTTCAAGAACATTCCCACGCCCAAGGACATGTTCTGCGCCGGGCACACTCAACTTCCCGACGGCAAGCTGCTGGTGGCGGGCGGCACCCGGCGCTACGAGAAGCTGAAGGGCGACATCAAGAAGGCCGGCGGCCTGATGATCGTCAAGAACGAGAGCCCCGACAAGCCCAAGACCTTTCCCGCGGGCACGCTCTTCACTGGAAAGCGGAACGGCAAGACCTTCGAGTCCAAGGACAACCTCCTCGTCCCGCGCGCCAAGAAGACGGTCGACCCGCTCACCGGCCAGGTCACCGTCACCGCCAGCGAGGCCCGCGTCTATGTGGAGGCCCGAAAGGAGGGAAAGCGGTACAGCACCGGTGACACCGACAACTACCGTATCCAGGGCCTCAAGGGCGCCGATGTCAAAAACCTCTACGGCATCGCCAACAAGCTCTCGTTCGACAAGAAGGATTTCCAAGGCATCAAGGACGCCTACGAGTTCGATCCGGTGGCCGAGCGATACATCCGCGTCGACCCCATGCACGAGGCCCGCTGGTATCCGACGCTGACGACGCTGGCGGACGGCAGGGTCCTCTCGGTGTCCGGCCTGGACGACATCGGTCAGGTCGTCCCGGGCAAGAACGAGGTCTACGACCCGAAGACCAAGAAGTGGTCCTACCTGCCGCAACAGCGTTTCTTCCCCACCTATCCGGCGCTGTTCCTCATCGACGGCGGCAAGCTCTTCTACACCGGCTCCAACGCCGGCTACGGACCTGCCGACAAGGGCCGCAAGCCCGGCATCTGGGATGTGGAGACCAACGAGTTCGACGTGGTGCCGGGCATGAGTGACCCGAACATCCTCGAGACCTCGATGTCCGTCATGCTGCCGCCCGCCCAGTCCCAGAAGTTCATGGTGATCGGCGGCGGCGGGGTCGGCGAATCCGAGAAGTCCAGCGAGAAGACCCGCATCGTCGACCTCACCACCAAGGACCCGCGCTTCAAAAACAGCGCGCCCCTCTCCGAAGGCACCCGTTACCCCGGCGGCTCGATCCTCCCGGACGACACGGTGTTCGTCTCCGGCGGCTCGGGCGACTACCGCGGCCGCAGCGGCAGCAACATCCTCAAGGCGCAGATCTACGACCCGAAGGCGGACACCTTCCGCCGGGTCGCGGACCCCACCGTCGGCCGCAACTACCACTCCGGCACGCTCCTGCTGCCGGACGGCCGGATCATGATCTTCGGCTCGGACTCGCTCTTCTCCGACGACGCCAACACCAAGCCCGGCGTCTTCGAACAGCGCATCGAGATCTACACGCCGCCGTATCTCTACCGGAAGTACCGGCCGAGCCTCGGCTCCGGGCCGGAACGGATCTCCCGCGGCGCCACGGCCACGTATCGGACGCGGCACGCCGCCGCCATCAAGAACGCCCGGCTGATCCGCCCGAGTGCCGTCACTCATGTCACCGACATCGACCAGCGCTCGATCGCGCTCGACCTCAAGACGACCGCGGACGGCGTTACCGTGACGATCCCCAAGGACCGCTCACTGGTCCCCTCCGGCTGGTACATGCTCTTCGTCACCGACGCCCAGGGAACACCGTCCAAGGGCACCTGGGTCGAGGTGCCGTAAAAACGTCGGCGGGAGAGCCGCCGACGCACGCGAGGGGGCCGGGGCCTCCGACCCGAACCCCGGCCGGGCCGCTTGCGGCGAGCGCCTCCGGCCTCAGCGGCGAGCGTTCCGCGCCAGCTCCAGCGCGTACTCCGGCCACCACCGACCCGCGTCAGGGCCCCCCTTGCAGTTGCCGTCCGACTCCCCCGGCCGCTTGATCCACAGATACGCGTCGACCAGCTCGTCCCCGGTGTTCGTCGTCGGCGGCTCGCCGAGCGCCCGGCCCGGCGGATTGCACCACGCCTGCGGGTCCTCATGCCCCGGCGCCGGGCCGTTGCCGTTGCGGCTGGTGTCGATGACGAACGGCTTGCCGCCGACCATCGCCGACAGCTTCTTGCCGTACTCCGTGTTCTCGGCGGTCGTCTGGTAGTTGGAGGTGTTGAGCGCGAAACCGTCGGTCTTGTCGATGGCCGCCCGTTTCAGGGGCTCGACCATCCGTCCGGGGTCGGTGATCCAGTGCGGGTTGCCCGCGTCCAGATAGACCTTGGTGTTCGGCAGCGCCTTCAGTTTGTCCACGGCCTCAGTCAGCAGAGCGAACCGCTCCTCGTGGAACTGTGCGGGCGTGCAGCCGTCCTCCACGTGCGGCAGGGCGTCCGGCTCCAGGATGACCGTGGCGCGCCGGTCGCCGATGCCCTTGACGGCCTTGCCCAGCCAATCGCGGTACGCGTTCCCGTCCGCCGCCCCGCCCTTCGAGTACTGGCCGCAGTCGCGGTGCGGAATGTTGTACAGGACCAGCAGCGCCTCGCGGTCGGCCTTCTCGGCGGCCTGGGTGAAACCGGCGGTCTGGCCCTCCGGATCCTCGACGCCGATCCACTCCGCGACCGGCTGCGCGGAGATCCGCTCGATCAGCCGTGCCTCCTCCTCGCGCCCGTCCTCGCGGTAAGCGGCGGCCTGCTCGGCCGCGCTGCCGTCCGGGTTCACCCAGTACGGCGCCCTGGACTTGGGCTGCTGTCCGCCGGAGTGCACGTCGTCCTCGGTGTCCGACGAGGAGAAACAGCCCGACAACATGAGAAGGGCCCCTGCCGCTGCCGCCCCCGCCTTCAGTCGCATGCGCGCAGACCCGGGCCCGCGGCCGGTGTAACTGCCGTACATCCACTCCCCTTTGGCTCCCTGGGCGGCGGCATCGGCGACTGGTGCCGCTGCTCCCGAGCCCTGGGACAAGTCCGGTCGAATCCATCCTGGCACAGCGGGCCGACACCGCACGAGACCGGTCGACCTTCGTCGAGCGGGTGTACCGGGCAGCCATCCGGCACGGATCCGGACAGAGATCCCGACACAGGTCACAGCACAGATCACAGGAAACGTCACTGCACTGACGACGGCACACCCCGCGGCGCGTTCACGCCGTACGGGAGCGCGTCGGCACGCCCGTGAGATACGCCGAAACCACGACGTTCGCCCTGGAGGCGCCGCGCTCCCGGCCGCCACCGCCCCCAGAGGTGATCAGCCGCAACTCGGCCCGGTCCGCCACATGCGGGCCGTAGACCCGCCGAGGATCGAAGCGCTCCTGCCCGACGACCTCGATCGCCTCCACGATGAACTCCGCGACCGAACCGTCGTCCCGCGCGACCCGGATGCGCTCGCCCGGCTCGGCATGGGCCAGCCGGAAGAAGACCGCCGGCCGGGAGTCCCGGTCGACATGGCCGATCAGGACGGCCGTACCGGCGGTGCCCGGTGCCGGGCCGCCGCCGAACCATCCGACGACACCCGAGGCGTCGTACGGCGGCGGGTCGACGCCACCGGCCAGGTCGAGGCCGCGCTCGACGACCTTGGCCCGTACCCCCAGCGAGGGGATCTCGATCCGTACGGGCCGGGCCTCCGCCAGCGGGGCGTGCTCCTGAGGAAGGACCGCTCGGGCCGGACGGGCGACGGCCGCCACATCACGGGTCGTCGGCGCCGCGCTGCCGTGGCCGTCGGTGATCTCGACTCCCCACCCCCAGATCCCGAGCAGAACCGCCGCCCAGGTCAGGCCCACGCCCAGCTGTCCCGCTCTCCGGCGGCGGTGGTGGTCGGCGGACACCGCCGGCCGCCTCAGTCGCCTGCCGAGCCGGCCCGACGGCGGCGCAGCGCGATTCCCGCCACGGCGACGCCCGCACCGGTCATGAGGCCGGCCGCGACGACGACATGGACGAGGCCAGGCCCGTCCTCCTTCTGCGCGGCCTTCGCTGCGAGGGCGACGTTCCCGCCGCCATCGGCCCGAGCGGACGCGCCGGCGGTGCCGGGCCCGGGGATGACGGTCATCATGCCCTCGATGCCGCAGTCGCTCTTGATCCGGTATTCGCCGGGTGCCGTGGTGGAGCGAATCTTCGCCTCGGCGGCGAAGGAGCTGCCGCCCTCGGAGACGAGCCGGGCGTCGTCGACGAACGCCGGGGAGCGCGCCGTGAGTTGGGCGTCCTGGTCGCGCTTGCAGCCGTGGACGCGGATCTGGACCTCGTGGCCGGCCGCGACCGCCGAGGGAGTGACCTTGAGTGAGCCCGAAGAGGAGGAGGTTTCGGCGCCGAGAACGTCCTCGCCGTCCCGTCCGTCCTTCGCATACGGCGGGGCGGTCGAGGTGGCACTGATGTCGATGAAGGGGAAGTCGGTGGGGCTGAGTCTGCTCGGTAGCGCACTCGGCGTCGAGGAGTCGCCCTCCGCCGAGCCGGGGACGTCGCTCCGGGGACTGACGTCATCGGCGTGGGCGGGCAGAGCGGCCGTCGAGCACAGGGCGACGGTCGCGACGGTCACGGCAGCGCGGCAGGACAGACGGGTGAGCCTGGAAGACCGGACAGAGCCCATCATGGAACCTCCTCTCCAGAAGGTTCCGCCCCGTCAGGGTCCCCTGCATCCGGAACGTTCCGGTATTGCTCCGTTCGATGAAGGCGGTTGAAGGGTCCACGGGCCCTGAGCGCAAGCCCCGTCGACCGTGTGCTCAGGCCCGGTACGGCCCGGTGCTCAGACCCGGTCGACGAGATCCGCGATCGAGTCCGCGACGGTGGACGGCCGGAACGGGAAGCGTTCGACCTCTTCGGGCTTCGTGAGCCCGGTGAGCACCAGGAAGGTCTCCATTCCGGCCTCCAGACCCGCCAGGACGTCGGTGTCCATCCGGTCGCCGATCATGGCGCTGGTCTCGGAGTGCGCCCCGATCGCGTTGAGCCCGGCCCGCATCATCAGCGGGTTCGGCTTTCCGACGAAGTACGGGTCGCGGCCGGTCGCCTTGGTGATCAGCGCGGCGACCGAACCGGTGGCGGGTAGTGCGCCCTCCGCGGACGGACCCGTTTCGTCCGGGTTGGTGGCGATGAAGCGGGCACCGTTGTTGATCAGCCGGATGGCCTTGGTGAGCGACTCGAAGCTGTAGGTACGGGTCTCGCCGAGCACGACGTAGTCCGGTTCGGCGTCGGTGAGGATGTAGCCGATGTCGTGCAGGGCGGTGGTGAGGCCGGCCTCGCCGATGACATACGCCGTGCCGCCGGGCCGCTGGTCGTCCAGGAACTGCGCGGTGGCGAGCGCGCTGGTCCAGATGTGATCGACGGGCACGTCCAGGCCCATGCGGGACAGCCGGGCGTGCAGATCACGCGGAGTGTAGATGGAGTTGTTGGTCAGGACGAGAAACGGCTTTCCGGACTCGCGGAGCCGCTTGATGAAGGCATCGGCACCCGGGATCGGAATGCCCTCGTGGATCAGGACGCCATCCATGTCGGTGAGCCAGGACTCGATCGGCTTGCGCTCCGCCACTGGACTGTCTCCGCTCTGCGTGGCCGAATGTTCGAGATTCAGCCTAACGGGGGGCGGACGTGGACGACCCCGACCGTCCACAGCCCGGATGATCAACCGATCCCGAGGTCGTCGACCCACCGACGTCGCTCGCTGCCGGGGCCTTTCAAGCCCCGGTGTCACCTTGGGCTTCCGGACGGCTACTGCCCCGGTGCACCAGTCCTGGAAGACGTGATCTCCCATGTCCTGCGGGCGCGTTGACGCACGCCCCCACCGGCGGAGACATGGGAGGCCGCGCCGTACGCCTCTGCGCGCCCGCCAAGTGCTGTACGAACTCGGCGCGTTCGAGCCCGCCTCAGCGGGCGCGGCGACGGGCGGCGATGACGAGGGCCGCCCCGCCCAGGAAACACGCCCCCGCCACGCCCGCGAACCAGAGCAGCACCTTTTCGCCGGTGCTGGCGAGTGCATCCGACTCAGGGGCGGGGAGCGGCCGCTGCGGCGACTCTCCCGGAGCCCGCCCTCGTGAGCTCTGGCCAGGGTCCGGCTTCGGCCGTTCCTTCCCCTCCTTGCCCGCGCCCGGCTGATGCCGGGGCTGATCGCCGTCTCCGGCGCCGCCGCGGATGTCGAACTCGTAGTCGTTGGATGCGCCGAGCCAGTCGCCGTCGTCGTCACGGCGCTGCACGGTGGCGATCTTGGCCGTCACCCGGTTCTCGCCGGTCCCTGCCGAGAACCGCATCCGCACCTTCACGGTGAGGTGCTTGTGCGCCCGCACGGCGAATCCCTTGAAGCCGTCACCGTCGAACACGCCGATCTGCTCGTCCTGGTCGGTGGTCTCGAAGGCGACGGGCCGCCACTTCCGGCCCGTCTCCTCGTAGAACTCGAGGCCGATCCGTTCCTTGGTGAGTCCGCGCTCGCGGTCGACCAGCACGACGACAGGGTGAATGCGGCGGCAGTCCGCGGAGGTGGTGTTGCGCAGGTCGAGGTTCCAGGTCTGCCAGCCGCCGCCCGGAGCGTAGGTGTCGGGGCCGCCGTGGATCTTGGCCTCGATGGGGAAGTCCGTGCTGGCCGGGTCACCGCAGTACGGCGCGTGGGCGCGGGTGTCCGCGACAGGGGGCGGAGGAACCGCGGCGGCGGGAAGGACCGGTCCGAAGAGCAGGTGGGCGGGGATGGTCGTGGCGGTGGCGGCTCCGGCGACGACGGCTGTGCTCAGACGCATGAGGGGACCTTCGGGGGAACTCGCGGCGGGCGGCTGCGCACCGGCCGGTGTGGGTCGGCCGGTACTCGCAGGACCTTTCCACGCGGGGGCGCCGGACCCGGCGTATGACGGCGGCGGGGCGCGAACCAGCGCCCAAATCCCCCCGATCAGCGTATTTTCGACTCATCCGATGGGGCGCTGATCGGCTTCACGGCTTCGGCGCGCCCGAACAGCGGAGCCAGCACCAGCTGCGCGGCCCCGTGGGCGACCAGCCGGTCGCCGTCTGCTGCGACGGCGACGGGCACGCTGCGCCCGGCGGCCTCCCCCGGCCGGAAGTCCACGGCCCCTCCGGCGTCGGAGCCCGCGCCGGCGATCATGCCGGCGCCCTCGCGCGCCGCCCGCTCACCGAGCACCGCCGCCACACCCCGTACGAACACCTCCGCGTGCGCCAGGGCGACCCGTCCGCCGATCAGGACGCGGTCGATGTCCAGCAGGCCGACGAGATTGGCGGCCCCGGTCCCGAGGACGCGCGCCGCCTCGGCGTTGTCGCCGCGGCCCACGGCGGCCAGGCAGAGCGCCTCGATGCAGCCGCGATTCCCGCAGCCGCACGGCGGTCCGTCCAGCTGGATCACCTGATGCCCGAACTCCCCGGCGGCGGTCCGGCCTCCCCGGTAGAGCGCACCCCCGAGCACCAGTCCAGCCCCGAGCCCCGTTCCGACGTGCAGATACGCGAACGACTCCCCGCGGTCGGCGCCAGACCGCAGGGTGCGCGGCAGGCCGGCAGCCCGGCCGCCGGGCGACGGGAGCGACGGACCGTCGACGCCCGGGGCGGGACCGCCCGCCCCGGGCTCCCCCGCCACGACGCCACCCCGCAGGGCGAGCCCCAGCGCCGCCGCGTTGGTGTCCTTGTCGAGGACGACCGGCAGGCCGAGGCGGGCGGCGAGCGCATCGCGCAGGGGGAAGCCGTCCCACTGCGGCAGCCCGGTGACCCGCCCCAGGATCCCGGTGCGGTGATCGAGCGGCCCGGGACAAGCCACCCCGACGCCGAGCACCGAGCCGGCCGCCGGACCGGCCGGGGCCGTGTCCCGGAGCTCCTGCGCCCCCTGGGTGCCGCGGACCGTTTCTGCCCGCTCGCCCCCCTCACGCGCCTCGTTGGGCCCGGCCCGGAACAGGGCCCGTACCTCCGTGACCACCGTCTCCAGGACGGCCTCGGCCGCCGCCCCGAAGTCGAAGGGCACGGTCCGTACCGCCACGGCCTCCCCGGTCAGATCGGTGAGCACGGCCGTCAGTTCGTCCCGGTCCGCGTGCAGCCCCACCGCGCGTCGCGCGCCGCGGACCAGCCGCAGCACCGTCCGCGGCTTGCCGCCGGTCGAGGCACGGCGTCCCGCCTCCACCGCCAGGCCGTCCGCGCGCAACCGTGCTGTGATCTTGCTGACGGCCTGGGGGGTGAGCCCGGTGCGGTCGGCGATCTCCAGCCTGCTGATGCCGTCCCCGCCCGCGGTGCGCAGCAGATCGAGCACGAGCGCGGCGTTGTGGCTGCGCAGCGCGGGCAGATTGGCCCCGGCGTTTCCCCTCTTCACCCTGCCATTCTCTCCCGCACTTGCGGTTTGGCAACAGCGTTGCTTAAGTGGGTAGCATGACAGGCACAGTCACCGGCACATCCCCGGGTACGGGTGGTTCGGGCTCCTCGCTGCGCGTGGCCCTCGTCGGATACGGCCTCGCGGGCTCCGTCTTCCATGCCCCGCTGATCGCCGCGACCGACGGTCTCGTCCTCGACACGATCGTCACCGCCAACCCCGAGCGCCAGGCGCAGGCCCGCGCCGAGTACCCCGGCGTGCGGCTCGCCGCCTCTCCGGACGAGTTGTGGGAGCGCGCGGGCGCGGGCGGTGCGCACCGTACGGCGGGTCAGGGCAGCGGTGACCCGCTCGATCTGGTCGTCGTCGCGTCCCCCAACCGCACCCATGTGCCGATCAGCACCGACGCCCTCAAGGCCGGCCTCGCGGTCGTCGTGGACAAGCCGATCGCCGGCACCGCCGCGGAGGCGCGCGAGCTGGCGGCCCTCGCCGACGAGCGCGGCCTGCTGCTGTCCGTCTTCCAGAACCGGCGCTGGGACAACGACTTCCGCACCGTCCGCAAGCTCGTCGCGGACGGTGAACTGGGCGAGGTCCAGCGCTTCGAGTCCCGCTTCGAGCGGTGGCGGCCGCAGCTCAAGGGCGGCTGGCGCGAGTCGGGCGATCCGGCCGAGTTCGGGGGTCTCCTCTACGACCTCGGCAGCCACGTCGTCGATCAGGCACTGGTCCTCTTCGGCCCCGCCGTCCGCGTCTACGCCGAGTCCGACGTGCGCCGCCCGGGCGCCCAGACCGACGACGACACCTTCATCGCGATCACGCACGCGAACGGCGTCCGCTCCCATCTGTGGGTCAGCGCCGTCGCGGCCCAGCTCGGCCCCCGCTTCCGGGTCCTGGGCAGCGCCGCGGGCTATGTGAAGTACGGTCTCGACCCGCAGGAGGCCGCCCTCCGGGAAGGGTTGCGGCCTGCGCCCGGCTGGGGCAGCGAGCCGGAGTCCCTCTGGGGGCGGGTGGGCGCGGGAGAGTCGCCGTTGACGGGCGGCGGCACACCGGTCCGTACCCTCCCGGGCGACTACCCTGCGTACTACGCGGGCGTTGCCGCCGCCCTCCGCGACGGGACCGCGCCGCCGGTGACGGCGTACGAGGCGGCGGCGGCCCTGGACGTACTGGAAGCGGCCCGCGTATCGGCACGCGAGGGCCGTGCGGTCACGATCGGAGGGAACGCATGATGTCTCCGGTACCGGCGGACCGAGGGGGTCAGGTCGCCCCTCGTGGCGGCGGGGACAGCGGCACCGGTGCGGCGGGCGCCCCGGCCGAGCCCGAGAATCCGCCCCTGTCCGCGCCCACACCGACACCCGCGTCCGCGCGTGTATCCGCGCCCGAGCACGCCCCTGCTCCCGGCGGGCCGAGCGCGCCGGTCGAGCCCGGCGCCGCCGCGGACCCCGCCGAGGCGGCGGCTGCGCTCATCCCCGAGCTGGAGGCCCAGGAGCGTCGTCTCGTGCTGCGCGGCTTCGCCCACGAAGACGCCTGGCACCTGGGCTCGCTGCTGGTCGAACTCGCCCGGCTGCGCCACGCCCCGGTGGCCGTGGACATCCGCCGCGGTCCGCAGCAGCTCTTCCACTGCGCCCTCCCGCGCTCCTCGGCGGACAACGACGCCTGGATCGACCGCAAGCGGCGGGTGGTGGAGCGCTACGCCGAGAGCTCGTATCTCGTCGGTGCCCGGTTCCGGGCGAAGGGCACGACCTTCGAGGAGTCCTCGCGACTCGACCCCGGCGACTACGCGGCGCACGGCGGATCGTTCCCGATCACGGTCGAGGGCGCGGGCGTCGTCGGATCGGTCACGGTCTCGGGCCTGCCGCAGGCCGAGGACCACGCCCTGGTGGTGGAGGCGCTGGAGCGCTTCATCTCCGTGGGCCGCACGGAGGCCGCGACCCACTGACCCGTCGCCCCGGGGGAGGCCCCGGCCGGGCCGGAAGCCCATTACGCGTCCTTGAGCTCCTGCCGCTGCCGCCCCAGGCCGTCGATCTCCAGCTCCACCACGTCTCCGGCCCGCAGATACGGCTTCGGCTCCGGGTGCCCCATGGCCACGCCCGCAGGCGTCCCGGTGTTGATGACGTCGCCCGGGTACAGCGTCATGAAGTGGCTGAGATAGCGCACGACCTCGCCCACCGGGAAGATCTGCTCCGCTGTCGTGCCCTCCTGCTTGATCTCCCCGTTCACCCAGAGCCGCAGCCGCAGCGCCTGCGGATCCGGCACGTCGTCGGCGGTGACCAGCCACGGTCCCAGCGGGTTGAAGGTCTCGCAGTTCTTGCCCTTGTCCCACTGGCCGCCGCGCTCGATCTGGAATTCCCGCTCCGAGACGTCGTGCGCGATCGTGTACCCGGCGACGTGCCCGAGCGCCTCCTCGGCCGTCTCCAGATACCGGGCCGTCCGGCCGATGACGATCGCGAGCTCGACCTCCCAGTCGGTCTTCACACTGCCGCGCGGCACGAGCACCGTGTCATCCGGCCCGACCACCGTGTCCGGGGCCTTCATGAAGACGATCGGCTCCTCGGGGATGGGCGCACCCGTCTCCCGCGCGTGATCGTGGTAGTTCAGCCCGATGCACACGACCTTGCCGATGCGGCCCACCGGCGGCCCGATCCGCAGCCCCGCGCCATCGAGTACGGGCAGTTCGCCGCCCGCGGCCGCGGACCGTACGCGATCCAGCGCCGCGTCGTCCGAGAGCAGCCCCCCGTCGATGTCCGCGACCACTCCTGACAGGTCCCGCAAGGTTCCGTCCTCGGCGAGCAGCGCCGGGCGTTCCGCCCCCACCGTTCCGACTCGCAGCAGCTTCACAGTCACACTCCCGTGGTCGAGGGTCGGCCCGGCTCCTTTGCCGGGCCGGCCGATGGGTGGGGCCATCGGTCGAGGATTCGGTCGATCCTCCAAGGCTCTGGTCCAGTCTGCAAGACCCTGTTCACGTACTGGACCGTCACGTCACGGGCGCCCGCACGTTCGGCGCGGAGGATTGCGCGCCGAACGCCGAGGACCTACTCGTCCGCACCCCGAACCGCGACGGCCTTCAGCCGCCCCCAGACGACGAGCCGGTACTTGGACGTGTACTCGGGCGTGCAGGTGGTGAGCGTGATGTAGTACCCCCGCTCGCCGAACCCGTACGCCGGCCGCACCGAGCTGCGCGGCACCTCGTCGATCACCGTCTCGTCGGTCGCCGACGTCTGCGGCAGCACCCGCTCGACCGCGTAGGTGAAGCGCCCTTCACGCGTCTCGACGCCGATCTCGTCCCCGTGCCGCAGCCGGTTGACGTACCGGAAGGGCTCCCCATGCGTGTTCCGGTGCCCGGCCACCGCGAAATTCCCGACCTGGCCCGGCTGAGCGGTTCCCGGATAGTGCCCGACGTACCCCCGATTCAGCACCCCGCCCTTACTGACCCCCACCGCAACGGGGGCGACGACGCCGATCCGCGGAATCCGCAGCACCGCGTACGCCTGATCCCACCGCGGCGTCCGCGGCCGGTCCTGCCCGCCGCTGCCCGCATCCCCAGGGGTGCCTGGCCCGTCCGAAGCAGCGCCGCCCGCCTCCCCATCGTCGGACGGCGGATCGCCCCGCGTCCCCCCGTTCCACTCCCGCTCGAGCGCCTGCACCTGCCGCTGCGCACCGGCCCGTGCCTGCCGGTTGGTCCACCAGAGCTGGTGCACGACGAGCAGCAGCACCACGAGTCCCACGGTCACGGCGATCTCGGCGGTGCCCCACAGCCCCCGCGCCAACAGCACCCGCCGCGATAACCCCCGCCGCCGTCGGGCGGTCGGCGTCCACTCCCGCACCGGACCCTCCTTCCGTAGGCCGGCACGATAAGCGCTGCCCCCGCAACTCACCAGGTTCGTACCGCCCTGGAGCGGCCCGAACCGAACGGGACCACTGTCCGCCTCCGGCAGTACGGTGTGGACCATGCCATCCGACACCCCCGCCCACCACGTGTCCGAAGCAGAGCGCCTGGAGCTCGTCGCGGCGCAGTACCCGGAGAGCGGCGAGCAGCTGCTCCTCCAGGCCGCGGCCCATCGGGAAGTGGCCGGCGACCGCGCCGGAGCCACCGCCCTCTACGAACGCCTCCTGACCGGCACCCCCAGGAACCCCCTCCTGATCAAGGCCCTCAAGGCGTCGAACCTCTGGGAGTACGGCCATGAGGCCGAGGCCCGGATCATCATCGACGGCATCCGCGCGGCCGCGCCTCGGGACGCCGCGCCCTGGGAGATCATCGCCGAGGCCCTGGAATCCCACGACGAGCTCCAGGCCGCCCACGACTGCTTCACGACCGGCGCCACCCTCTTGATCGATGGGGACGAGGTCCCGTACGAGGCAGGCCTCCTGCTGGCCGGCCGGCACCGCGTCCGCCGCCTCCTCGGCAGCCCCCACGACGACTGGGACACCCTCGCCGACAGCCTGCATCCGGGCGACATCCCGCTGGACGAACTGCACAACCCCAAGCGCCTGTGGGCCCTCGGCTCGGACAATCCGGCGGAGCTGCGTGCCGAAATCGCCCGCCTCCGCGCGGAGTTGGGCGAGCGTCGCGCGGCTCTGTCCCGACCCTTTCCGGTCGCGGTCCTCCACTGGCCGGAGGAGGAGCTGGCGGAGCTCCTCACCGCCTACCCCTCCCTCGGCTCCGAGTACCCGTCCCACGCCGAACACCTGGTCCGCATAGAGTCCTCCCTCCGCGAGCTGGCCTCCACCGGTGCCCGGAACTTCGGCATCGTCACCGCCACGGTCCCCTCGTACGAGGCGTTCGCCGCCGCCGAGCAGACCTCCCCCAACTCCAGTTCCCTGCTGCCCGAGTACGCCACCTCGCTGGCCGTCCGCGGCCGCGCCACACCGTGGCCACCGCACCGCAACGCCCCGTGCTGGTGCGCCTCCACGCGCCCGTACGAGGACTGCCACGGCACCACCGACCTCTGACCTCAGCCCTTCGAACTCGATCGTTGACCTCTGACCTCGGCCCCTTCGAGCTCGATCGTTTGACCTCCAACAGCTGGCCTTTTGCCCCTTGAGCCCTGACTTCTGACGACATCTGACCTCGCTGAGAGGCGCGCTCACCCATGCCCAGAACTCACCACTACGACGTCTCAGTCACCTGGACGGGCAACCGCGGCACCGGTACGAGCGGCTACCGCGACTTCGCCCGCGACCACGAGGTCACTGCGGCCGGCCTCCCGCCCATCCCCGGCAGCTCCGACCCCGCATTCCGCGGAGACCCCACCCGCTGGAACCCCGAACAGGGCCTCACGGCCTCCCTGTCCCAGTGCCACATGCTGTGGTACCTGCACCTCTGCGCGGTCGCGGGCGTCGTCGTCACCGAGTACGTGGACGACGCGCACGGCACGATGGCGCAAACCGACGACGGCAGCGGCCACTTCACCGAGGTCCTCCTGCGCCCCCGCGTCACAGTCGCTTCCCCGGACATGATCGAAACAGCGATCACCCTCCACAAGACCGCAAACGAGAAGTGCTTCATCGCCAACTCCGTCAACTTCCCGGTCCACCACGAGCCCGTCGTAACGGCAGCGCCCACGGATGCCTGAAGGCTGACGCTCCCGACCCCAGCTACCTGGCATGCGGCGGGGACGGCAGCGTAGGAGCCTTCATCCTCGCTGCGTCTTCCGCCCGCCCAAGGCGATGCCCTCAACCCTGGGATGAGGGCATCGCCCGCAGAGGGTTTCTGCTAGTCGACCATGCCCCAGGACGCGGCAGAAGCCGACCCAGCCCAGCCACGCCTTCATGCATCGCCTGCGGACCACGCTGGTCCGTCCCGACGAGGATGACGAACGCACCTTCACTGGTACCCAAGTAGGACAGCTGACGCGCAATTTGCCGCAACCTACCTGCGGACCTGTGCTGTTGGAAGCATCCTGGACCCCCAACCAGCAGCCAGGAAGGATTCCCATGGCGCTTAGGCTCATCGGTACGACGTCCGAGAACGGCAACTGCCCGACGCTGTATGAGGTTGAAGAGACAGGTGACATCGTCGTACAAGGCGAGCGCCTCACCAACCCCGAGCACGTCGCCGAGCTGCGCGCCGTCAAGGACACTGAGACGTTCGTTGTAATCCCCCGCGAGCTGCTGACCCGTTTCGCACCGAAGGAGTAGAACCGAGTGCGTAACCTGATCCCCTTCGAGGACATCACACACCTCTTCGAGGAGTTCGAGCACACGGCATGGCGCTTGGAGACCCAGCGCGGCTACGCATCCGACCAGCAGAGCCCCAACTGGGATCGATTCCTGCGCGGCGAGCAGTTCGGCTACAACTCCGACAACCCCTGGCATGCGAACGTCCGCAAGCAGACCCAGGACGGCAAGCGATATGAGCGCGTCCGGCTCGTAGACGACCCGCCAACTGAGGGGCAGCGCTTTCTGCTCGCCACGGGCCTCGGCAACGTCGAGGCGGGTGAGGACATCCGGAGTATGCACCGAACCGAGGCTCAGCGGTTGAAGCTGCCGGACTACGACTTCTGGCTGTTCGACTCTCGCTCGCTGGTGAAGTTCGCCATCGACGGCGAGGGCAACACCCTCGGCGTGGAGCTGATCGAGGATCCCGCGCAGGTCCTCGCCGCGTGCCAGGCACGCGATGCAGCCTGGCACTATGCGGTGCCTACGACCGACTTCCAGGCCCAGGTACCTTCGACCGTGTGACCACCGACTACCAGACGGCCCGGGTATCCCTCGGTGCGCGGCTCCGCGAGCTGCGCACCGAGGCCGGGTTGAACGGCAAGGAAATGGCCGGTCGTCTCGGCTGGCAGCCGTCCAAGGTGTCGCGTCTTGAGAACGGCAAGCAGACTGCCATAGCCGCGGACCTGGAAGCCTGGGCGCAGGCCGCGGGTGTTCCGGAGGCCGCCGAGGACCTGACAGCGCGACTCCGCTCGCTCGAGCTGCAGCACCGGTCGTGGCGGCGGCAGCTCGCCGGCGGGTACCGCGGGGTCCAAGAAAAGTACGTCATCGAGTACCGGAACACCGGGACTATCGTTCCGCCTAGGGAACAGCAATGATCACGCAGGGCCACGGGCAGCTTGCGTCCAGGGCCGAGCCACCCGATCCGCATGGAGCGTGACGCCACATCAGAAACCGGAAAGAGAGTCACCGCTCAAGACCGAAGACCCGGCGCCTTAGGGCGTTATCGCGCCCTGCAGATCACCTCTTGACGGTGATACACGGCTTGCGACTGTCGCCCTTGAACTCGGTACATATACGAGTGCCGTGAGGAAACGACTTGTTGACCTTCCACTTGGCCTGATCGAAGTGGTCGGTCACCTGCTTTGCGCGCTTCCAGTTACTCTTCTTCCAGCCCTGACCCGGCTTCTTGACCAGGTACCGCGCCTTTGATCCGGCGTGATGCGGTCGCGAAGTCTTGATCTCCTTCACCTTCAGGCTTTCGCCGATGGCAATCATGCAAACACCGCGTTCCCCGCCCTTGCAATTACTGGCGGTGGCATGCGCCTGCGTTGCGCTGATTGCGAGAAGAGCGATGGTCGATGCGCCCACACCGACGACCTGCGTCATACGCACGACTAATACCTCCCGTTGCCAGCGCGACAAGATCGTCGTGCTGTTATCCCGTTTCTATCACAGCGGAATAACGCCTCATCAAGTTCTTTATGATTCGACTAAGTTGGAGGTCGCCGGGTTATCTGCTGCACGATGAGCTCCTCATTCTCTGACCGTGCAGGTAAGGGCTGCCCGGAACACGACGTGGAATAAGAGGTTCCAAATTGTCGGGGAACAGGAAGCGGCTACGGCGACCCCCCGCGCCACGCAACTGGTCACGCCGGCACGGGGAGTGTCTCGGCCACTGAGCCCGAGCCACGGACGAGACGCTCAGCCCGAAACTGGCGCCGGGTCCCCCTGGGCAGGGCATCCCGGCGCCGTGCACTCTGGCTACGCCCAGCAGCCGTTCACCGTTGCCGCGAGACCGTCCATCGCGTCCTTGATGTCGGCCGGGTTGGCCATGGAGTCGTTCTCCACGAAGGAGAAGACCTTCCACCGCCCGTCCTTGCCCTTCGTCAGACCACTGAGTGCCATGGCGCCGGTCAGGGTCCCGGTCTTGCCGCTGACCTTCCCCACGGCGCACTGGGAGTTCGGGTCGTCGAAGCGGCCCCACTCCGGCCCCAGGGTGCTGCCCGCCTCACCGGAGACCGGGAGGCCGTCGAGGATGGGCCGGAGGGCCTTCTTGTAGCGAGGATCCGTCAGCAGGCCGACGAGGTCCGCGAGGGTGGCGGCCGGGATGCGGTTGGCGCGCGAGAGACCACTGCCGTCGTACAGCGCGAAGTCGTCGAGCTGTACGCCGTAGCGCCGGCTCAGCACCTCGCGTACGACCGTCGTGCCGCCCTCGAAGGTGGCCGGCTGTCCTGCGGCGAGCGCGGTCATACGGAGCAGGGTCTCGGCGATGTTGTTGTCGCTGACCTTGAGCATCCGGCTGACGATCGTGGACAACTTCGGGGAGAGGTGCTGCGCCACCGGTACGTCAGTGGGGCTGGCCTGGCCGCGCGTGACATCGCCGTCCACGGTGACGCCCCGGGCAGCAAGCCGCTTGGCGAAGGCCTGCCCGGCATCCATGGAGGTGTCCATCACACTGTGCCCGTCGACCACGAGGGCGCGCACGGGGGCGATGGTGTAGGGGTAGTAGCCCGCTTTCCAGCCGTTGGCCGGAGTCGGCTCGGGAAAGAGGCTGTCGTCCACGCGGACCTTCACGGACGTGACGCCCGCCGACGTGAGCCCGGCCACTGCGGTCTTCGCGAGCTCGGCCAGGTCGTCCTGGGTCAGGGCGCGGTCACCGCCGCCGACGAGCGTGACGGTGCGGTTGCCGTAGACGACCTTGGTGGTGAACCGGTGGTCGGGGCCCAGCACGGTGAGGGCGGCGGTGGCGGTGGCGAGCTTGGCGTTGGACGCAGGCATCAGGGCGGTCGACGCGTTGTGCCCCCAGATCACCTTGTCGGACGCCGCGTCCAGCACGACGCCGCTGACGTTGGTGCCCAAGCGCTGGTCGTCGACGCGGGTGTTAAGGCGCGCGGCGATCTGCTGGTCGCCGCCGTCGAGCCCGTTGCTCTCCTCCGCGGTCGAGGCGCGAGTCGCCGCCGTGCTCTTGTCGGCCGCAAAGGCCGATGGACCGGCGAACACCGTCCCGGCCACCGGGGCCGCCACGGCGAGGACGAGGGTACGGCGGGCAGCCAGGCTCACCGGCTTGGGCTTACGGTGCCGGCGCCGACCGCCGGAGCCGGTTGTGGGGGCGGGGTCGGCGGACATATCGCGCATCTGCATCTTCCCAGGTGTGGTCATCGAACACTGGCGGGGTGGCACGGGCGGTTTCACCAGTCACAGGAACAACCACACATGGCTCACAGTCCCCCCGAGGGCTTGAGAAGCGCGCACCGCAGCCGCGGACGACCCGTACGTACGACCGTGCCGACCGCGCTGAAGGGCGCACACTTGCCCTGCCGCTCGTCATAACTGCCTGGGAATTGGCGCCGGTTGCCCGCTCGGCGGAACTGGGGCCGGGCGTACGGGGATGCGGGTCGACGGCGGGAGCCCGCGGGCGCAGTGGGTCGAAGATGCCCACCAGGCCGGTGGGGTGGTCTACCGCCCTCCCCCGGTGGGGCGGCAGACCACCACGGCCGCCGGTATCGAAGATCCTCTTCGATGGACGACGATGTGTGT
Organism: Streptomyces sp. KR80; assembly: GCF_052245555.1. Lineage (NCBI taxonomy): Bacteria > Bacillati > Actinomycetota > Actinomycetes > Kitasatosporales > Streptomycetaceae > Streptomyces > Streptomyces sp. KR80. The sequence goes on along the minus strand of NZ_JBQQCD010000014.1, from coordinate 166,278 downwards.
GACGGTAAGGAGCGTCACCCGCCGCGACAACGCCTCAAGTTCTTACGAAACACGAACCAGCTGCGGCCCGAACTCACCACGCAACCACCGCCACCGCACGCCTCGTTCGCATGATGCGGGAGCGGCTACGCTCCCGTCGCGAGCCGACCCGGCCCCGCGCCTGAAGCTCACGGCGGCGGGCAAACTGCACGTCCGAATCCCGCCAGACCACCTCGTCGCATTCGCCGAGGCTGGTCCCATGACAACGCCACACCAGAGAACCCGTACGACGGCTTACGTCCCGAGGCCGATCGACCCCATCACCCTCGGGCAGCTACGCGTCATCGACGACACGGGCCGCGCCGCCGAGCCGTACACCGACACCGAGGGCGGCGCCCCCTCCGCTGCTGCCTGCGGCCGAGCCGGTCCGGTGAGCGGATCGCCCTCGTCTCGTACGCTCCGCTGCGCCGCTGGGCTGTGGAAACGCGAGCCCGGCCGGGGGCCTACGACGAGCAGGGACCGGTGTTCATCCACGCCGAGGCCTGCGAGGGGCCGGCGTCAGAGGCCGACGGCTACCCCTTCGCACGCCCCGGCGCACTGCGCACGCTCCGCCGCTACGCCGCCGACGGCCACATCGTCGGAGGCCGCCTACTGGAGATCCCGCAGGACGCCGACGCCTTCGACCAGGCGCTGGACGGGGCCTTCGCCGATCCGGACGTCGTCCTGGTGCACATACGGGCGGTGGAGTACGGCTGCTTCCACTTCGAGGTCCGCAGGCCATGACGGGAGGGACGGCTTCGCGCCACGGGCTTCCGCCGTGCTCGCCGGACCCGCGGCAAGCGCGACGCGGAACCGAACCCGTCCGGTGTGCCTCCCTGTTCGCGATTCGTAAGGACCTGAGCGATTGTCACGTTCAGAACAGGGCTCCTACGGTGAGACAGCAATTGGACTGGACCACAGAGGAGTTCTCGTGTTGCAGAACCGATTCCGCCGCCTGACCCTCGCCAGCGCCGCGGTCGGAACCCTTCTGGCCGACACCATCGGGGTCGCGTCCGCGGACGCGTCACCCACCAAGGCGACCGAGACCCGTACGGAATGTGTCAAGGACACGGGCGACTACAAGGCCAAGGTCTGTGTGGAGGTCAACGCGACCAACCTGGGCTCCGGCGTGTGGCGGATCAACAGCATCACCGGCACGGTCAGCGACCAAGAGGAGCCCGGACCCGGCGGGACCTTCTGCTTCCTCCTGAACGCCCACAACAAGCGGACGGGCACCACCGCATTTGAAGACGAGTGCGAGTACGACAACGGCGCACCCGTCCTCAAACACAAGGTCAACATGCGCGAAGCAAGCCCCGGCGGGCCCGAGTTCTGGCGCGAGTACACCGGACATGTCCTCTTCGACGTGACCCTCGACGCCGGAGGGTGGAGCCGGCCCGACGTCGGCAGGCCCACTTTGAAGCTCAACTGACTGACCGGCACGACGGGCTCGCGTCGCCGCTCAGCCGGTCGCGGGCCGAACGGGAGATCGGCGTGCAGGCCCGGTAGAAGACGCCATGACCAACGTCCGCCCGCCTCCCCCACCCCTCTCGGCGGGCGGACGTTGCCGTCTCCCGGCCCCGCGGCCCAGCCATCCTCGTAACGATCGGCGCGCTCTCCACACGTCGTCACTGGTGACAGGTCAAGAACGGCGATGTTCACCAGAATTGACTCTTCCGTTTTGAGGCATCCGGACGTGACGGCACGTACGTCCGAGTAGCCGACCGGGACGCGAAGTCGCTCTCGGGATGACGACGGAAGGACGAAGACGATGCGACGGCGCATTCTCACCCTCGCCGCAGCTGCGGTCACCCTGGGAACCGTCGGGGTCTCCCCGGCGCTCGCCCACGGCGAGCACGGTGGACATGGCAGTCACAGCGGCACCGCACGTCCCGGCACGTCGCACAGCGACCACGCCGACAGCGGCAGCGACGGGGCCGACGGCACCGCCACCCCTACGACCCCGGCGCGGGGGCCGTCGGTCTTCCTCACCGCCACCCTCTCCGGTGCCAAGGAGGTGCCCACATCGGGCGGGCCCGCGGTGGACGACCCCGACGGGAAGGCCGTCGCGCTTGTGCACGTCAAGGGCGACCGAGTCGCCTTCGCCCTGCGGTACAAGAACATCGGCGCCCCCACCCTCGGCCACATCCACCAGGGCGAGGCGGGCGCCAACGGGGCTGTGAAGGTTGCCCTCTTCGGCTCCGCGATGCCGGACACGGTTCGCGCTGCCGCGGGACAGGTGTCCGTCACCGACGCCGGGCTGGCCGAGCAGCTCCGTACGAATCCCGCCGGGTTCTACATCAATCTGCACAGCAAGGAGTTCCCGGGCGGAGCCGTCCGCGGACAGCTCCGCCCCCTCCACAAGCCCGTCAATCCGCTCGCCTTCATCAAGGGCGGCAAGATCCGCGCCCTCTCCGACGGCGACCAGGAAGTACCCAAGACCGACACCTCGAAGGTCGGTGACCCCGACGGGCTCGCCCTGACCTTCCTCCGCCCCAAAGGGAGCCGCGTGGACTACTCCCTCGCCTGGGTCAACATCGCCCCGCCCACGCTCGGACACATCCACCAGGGGGAGTTCGGGAAGAACGGCGACGTGCAGTTCAACCTCTTCAACAACCCCGTGCCGCAGAACATCTTCGCCGTGTCCGGGACGCTCACCGACCAGGACCCCGAGGTCGTCGAACGGATCCGCAAGAACCCGTCCGACTATTACTCGAACCTCCACACGACGGAGTTCCCCGACGGAGCGGTGCGCGGTCAACTGTTCCGCTGACCACCGAGGGTTGGCCCGCCTGCCGCCGGGGGCTTCGGTGCCGGCCGCAGGCGGGTTCCGGTCCCGGCGGAGGCGTAGCCGCCGGCGGCTACGTGCCCTGGGCGCATGGCCGGCGGCTATGCGCCCAGCGCCCGCGAGACCGTAAAGATCACCAGGCCCGCCAGCGCACCGACCACCGTGCCGTTGATCCGGATGAACTGCAGATCGCGGCCGATGTTCGCCTCGATCTTCCGCGACGTGTGCTCCGCGTCCCAGGCGGCCACCGTCTCCGTGATCAGGGAGGTGATCTCGTCCCGATACGTCGTCACGATGTGGACCACCGCGTCCTCCAGCCAGCCGTCCACCTTCGCCTGCAGCCGCTCGTCGGAAGCCATCCGCGCCCCCAGCGACAACAGCCCCGCGCGCGTCCGCAGCCGCAACTGGCTGCGCTCGTCCTCGGCCGCCGCCACGACCATCTGGCGCACCGCGCCCCACGCCGAGGCGATCGTCTCCTGTACCTCCTCGCGCCCCAGCATCTCCGCCTTCAACCGCTCGACGCGCCCCCGGGTGTCCGTGTCCGACTGCAGATCCCCCGCGAAGTCGGTGAGGAAGCGGTCGATCGCGCCGCGCGCCGGATGGTCCGGCATGTCGCGCATCTCGGCCATGAAGCGCACCAACTCCTTGTAGACCCGCTCGCCGACCCTCCGGTCGACGAAGCGCGGCGTCCACCCGGGCGCACCGCCGGTGACGGCGCCCATCACCGAGTCCCCGTGCAGAACGAGCCAGTCGTGGGCCCGTACGCACACCAGGTCGACGGCCCGCTTGTGCCCGCCGTCCGCGACGATCCGCTCCAGCATCTTGCCGATGGCCGGACCGACCTCCTGGGCCTCCGCCCGGCGGGTGATCGCCTCGCCGACGACCGCCTGGACGTCGGAGTCCCGCAGTACGGTCAGCGCGCCGCGCAGTGCGGTCGACAGCTCGGCCGTGACCCGGTCGGCGTTCTCCGGCTCACCGAGCCAGCCGCCCAGCCGGCTGCTGATGCCGACGGCCCGCAGGCGCAGCCGTACGACATCCGATGAGAGGAAGTTCTCCCCGACGAAGTCGCCCAGGGTCCGCCCCAGCATGTCCTTCTTCGTCGGGATGATCGCGGTGTGCGGGATGGGCAGGCCCATGGGACGGCGGAACAGGGCGGTCACCGCGAACCAGTCCGCCAGCGCGCCGACCATGCCCGCCTCGGCCGCGGCCGCCACGTACCCCGCCCAGCCGACCCCTTCGCCGGACTGCTGCCACTTGGCCAGCACATACACGACCGCGACCAGCAGGAGCATTCCGGCGGCGATGGACTTCATGCGCCGGACACCGCGCCGCTTCTCCTCGTCCGCGGCGCTGTAGACGAACGCGCCGCGAGGGACGGCGGAAGCGGCCACCCCGGGGCGGGCGGTCTTCACCCCACCGGCTCCACCGGCTCCACCGGCACGATCGTCGGCTTCATCCGCGCTCGTGCGACCGATTCGCTCCACCGTTCGAGCCTTTCCCGAGCCTTCCCCGAGTCCTGTCCGAGCCTTGTCCGAGCCTTGTCCGATGTGACGCACTACCTGACGTACTCCTGGAACGAACCATGAGTTCCCGGCGTCTGAGAGAGCGGAACTCACCCGACCCCCCGCGGGGTACCCCACCGGGCGGCTTCCCGATCATGGGACCATGATGGGTCCGTTGGATCGCGCCGTCACCGTCGCCGGCCGACCGGATGCCTGCCCACCCGGAGCGTTCCGCTCCCCTGTCCGAGGAGACATGCCGAGCATGACCAAGCGACATGGTTATGCCCTGCTCGCCGCGCTCGCGGCAGTGGTGGTTCTCATCTCCACCGCGATATTCATCGGGTTCGGTGACGGTGAGAAGAGGCTGAACGCGGCCCCGGGCAAGCCCCGCGGTTCCGCCGCCCCCGCCTCCGCCGGGAACTGGGTCGGCACGTGGTCCACCTCCCCCGCGGCCGCCGAGCCCAACACGCCCGACGGCTATGCCGGCATGTCGATCCGTAACGTGGTGCACACCAGCATCGGCGGCAGCGGCGCCCGTATCCAGCTCTCCAACGTGTACGGCACCCGGCCGCTGACGATCACCCATGCCTCGCTCGCCGTCGCCGCAGCGCCGAGCTCCCCCACGGCCGCGGCCGGGACGATGCGCCGGCTCACCTTCGCGGGCAATCCGGTCGTGACGATCCCGATCGGCCGGTCGATCCTCAGCGACCCGGCCCGCCTGAACGTGCCCCCCGCCGCCGACCTGCTGGTCACCACGTTCTCACCGACGCCGTCCGGGCCGGTGACGTATCACCCGCACGCCCGCCAGACCTCCTACCTCGCCACCGGCGACCGGACCGAGGACGCCGCTGGCACGGCGTACACCGAGCAGACTCCGTCCTGGCGCTACCTCACCGCCGTGGACGTCCTCACCAGCGAGGCACGCGGCGCGGTCGTCGCCATCGGAGACTCGATCACCGACGGGAGCACCTCGACGGCCGGGGCGAACCGGCGCTGGACCGACTTCCTGGCCGAGCGGCTGCGGTTCGAGCCCGGCGCGCCCCGCTACGGCGTACTCAACCAGGGCATCAGCGGCAACCGCGTGCTCAACGACGGCAGCGAGTTCCCGCCGAACAACCCGAGCGCGCTCAGCCGCGCCGCGCGCGATGTCCTCGGCAGTACGGGCGCCAAGGTCGTCCTCATGGAACTCGGTCTGAACGACATCCTCCGCACCCCGCATGTGACCGACCCGCGGCAGATCACCGACGGGCTGCGGCAGCTGGTGCGCCAGGCCCACACCCGCGGAATGCGCGTCGTCGGCGGCACGTTGACGCCGTTCGGCGGACACCGCGGCTTCACGCCCCAGCTCAACGCCGTACGGGAGCAGGTCAACGCGGAGATCCGGTCCGGCCGGGTCTTCGACGAGGTCGCGGACTTCGACGCGGCGCTGCGCGACCCCACCCACCCGCTGCGGCTGAATCCCCGCTACGACTCCGGTGACCATCTGCACCCGAGCGACGAGGGCTACCGGGCGATGGCCCACACGGTGAACCTCGAGCACCTGAAGGGCTCCGCCCCGGCCGCCCTCTGACGGCCTGCGCGCACCCGTGCGTACGCCTCCCGTGCGTACGCCTGACACGTCGCCCGGCGATACCGCCCGTGGGGCGGAGCGCCAGAGTCCCGCACCACCGCGTAGGCGCTTTACGAACAGCAGCGCCTCCTCGGGCCACACACCCGTGATCGCCTCGGCCACGTCATAGCCCCCAGCTGCGACTCCTCGTCCCCAGAGGGCAGACCTCTTGTCCCCCGGCACCAAAGCCAAGAGCCTAGTCAGGACGAGAACTCCCTGCCATCGGCCGGTCACGCATTGGAGTGGTTTGCCACGGCCATTCGGCCTGTCACAGAGCCGTTACAACTGCGCGCCACCGATCACGTACGGAGCGGCGGATGCGACAGTTCTATACAGGGCCAACCGCGCGAATCGTCCATGACACCCACCACACCCCACAAACACCCCGCCACGGCACAACCGTCGGCGGTGGCCTAGGAGTCCCTACCTACATGAGCCACGATCCGCAGCAGCAGACCGACCGGGGCATCGCCCCTCCGGGCTGGGCACCCGGAGGCGGCATCAGGCCACCGCACCCCGAGGGCCCGGAGCGGACCGGGCTGCGCCGGTTCGTCCCCACCTGGCGGATGGTGGTCGGCGGGCTGCTGCTGATCCTGTTGCTCCTCACCGGCGGCTTCGTCGCCGGCTACATGCTGGTCGACATCCCGCCCGCGAACGCCGCCGCCGTCAAGCAGAGCAACGTGTATCTGTACGCCGACGGCTCCCAACTCGCCCGCGACGGCGAGGTCAACCGCGAGAACGTCACCCTCAGCCAGATCCCGAAGTCCGTACAGCACGCCGTGCTCTCCGCCGAGGACCGGGACTTCTACTCCGAGTCGGCCATCGACCCCATGGCCATGATCCGCGCCGCCTGGAACACGGTCACCGGCAAGGGCAAACAGTCCGGCTCCACGATCACCCAGCAGTACGTCAAGAACTACTACCTGGGGCAGGAGCAGACGATCACCCGCAAGGTGAAGGAGTTCTTCATCGCGATCAAGCTCGATCGGGAGAAGAGCAAGGACGACATCCTGACCGGTTACCTGAACACCAGTTACTTCGGGCGCAACGCCTACGGTATCCAGTCCGCCGCCCACGCCTACTACGGCAAGGACTCCGAGGACCTCAGCACCGCCGAAGGCGCCTACCTGGCCGCGCTGCTCAACGCGCCCAGCGTGTACGACGTCAATGCCCATCCCGACAACCGGGCCAAGGCCGAAGCCCGCTGGAACTACGTTCTCGACGGGATGGTGAAGGAACGCTGGCTCGACCCCGCCGATCGCACCGCGATGACGTTCCCCATGCCCGGCAGGAACAAGGCCCCCTCCGGGATGTCCGGACAGCGCGGCTATCTCGTCGAGGCCGTCAACGCCTACCTCACCAGCCACGGCATCCTCGACGAGGACACCCTCCAGGCAGGCGGGTACCGGATCACCACGACCCTCGAGAAGCGGAAGCAGAGGGCGCTCGCCGACGCGGTGAAGGACCAGCTCATGAGCAAGCTGAGCGACTCCCGCAAGGTCGACCGCTATGTCAGGGCCGGCGGCGCCTCGATCGACCCGGACACCGGCAAGGTCGTCGCCATGTACGGCGGCATCGACTACACCAAGCAGTACGTCAACAACGCCACCCGCCGCGACTACCAGGTCGGCTCCACGTTCAAGCCGTTCGTCTTCGCCTCGGCCGTCGAGAACGACTCCACCACCCAGGACGGCCGCAGGATCACCCCGAGCACCATGTACGACGGCACGAACAAGCGGCCCGTCCAAGGCCCCAACGGGCCCGTCGGCTACGCCCCCGAGAACGAGGACGACCGCTCGTACGGCCAGATCACGGTCACCGAAGCCACCGACAAGTCCGTCAACTCCGTCTACGCGCAGATGGGCGCGGACGTCGGCCCGGACAAGGTCAAGCAGACGGCGATCGCCCTCGGCATCCCCAAGGACACCCCGAGCCTCAAGGAAGCCCGCTACTCCCTCCCCCTCGGCGTGGTCAACGCCGGCGTCCTCGACATGGCCCAGGCCTACGCGACCCTCGCCAACCACGGCGAACACGGCGTCTACGCCCTCGTCGAGAAGGTCACCAAGGGCGGCCAGAGCGTCGACCTGCCGCAGCACAGCGACGAGGAGGCCGTCCCGCGCGAGGCCGCCGACACCACGACCTCCATCCTGCAGAGCGTGGTCGAGAGCGGCACGGGCACCGCCGCACAGTCCGCGGGCCGCCCGGCCGCCGGTAAGACCGGCACCGCGGAGGAGGACAAGGCCGCCTGGTTCGCCGGCTACACGCCCGACCTCGCGACCGTCGTCGCCGTGATGGGCCAGGACCCCGACAGCGGGAAGCAGAAGCCGCTCTACGGGGCCACCGGGCTGCCGCGGATCAACGGCGGCGGATACCCGGCCCAGATCTGGGGCCAGTACACCGCGGAGGCCCTCAAGGGCAGCCCCGTCAAGTCCTTCGACCTCCAGCTGGCCAGCGGCGCCGAGACCCCGAGCCTTCCGCCGCAGACCTCGGTCTCCCCAGAGCCGCCTACCCCAAGCCAGCCGCCGTCCGAGTTCCCGCCGACCACGCTGCCGCCGTCCTGGCCACCGTCCTGGCCGCCGACCGACGTCCCGACGTCACCGCCCACGAGCTGGCCCACGGAGCCGACCGACACCCCGAGCTCGCCGATCACCACCCAGAACCAGGAGATGTACAACCCCTACTACTACGGCTACTGAGCCACAGCTACGGCTGCAAGCCACGGGTGCGGCAGCGGCTGCTGAGCTACAAGTAGAGCCCGGTCGAGTCCTCGGCCCCCTCCAGCCGCTCGGACGCGACCGCATGCAGATCCCGCTCTCGCATCAGCAGGTACGCGACGCCGCGGACCTCGACCTCGGCACGGTCCTCCGGGTCGTAGAGCACCCGGTCCCCCGGCTCCACGGTGCGTACGTTCTGCCCGACCGCGACCACCTCGGCCCACGCCAGCCGGCGGCCGACCGCCGCCGTCGCCGGGATGACGATGCCGCCGCTGGAGCGGCGCTCGCCCTCAGAGATGTCGGTGCGGACCAGCACCCGGTCGTGCAGCATCCGGATGGGCAGTTTGTCGTGGGTCGGGTTCGTGCTCACGCCAAGACCGTACCTTTCCGCGGGCGGCGGGGCGGGCAGGGGGCAGGCATCCGGGGCTATGGGGGCGCGGGAGTCAGCCCCGGCGGCGCCGCACGGAGACGGCGAAGAGACCGACCAGCGCGACGGCGGCCAGCGCCACGGGCACGATCCGCTCCAGCCGCGGGGAGCCGTCCTCGGACACCAGCTGAGCCCGCACACCCGACACGGCACGGTTCGCAGCCACATACGCCTGGCCCGCCGTACGGTCAACCGTCGACGCCGCCTTCGCCTTCGCGCCGCCCAGGATCGTCTTCGGGTGCACCCGCACCGCGATCTCGTCGAGCGTCACCGCGAGCTCCTGGCGCCTGCGGGCGATGTCCGCCTCGATCTGCGCCGGGGTCCTGGCATCCGACACCGCGCTGCCTCCGTCGTCTTGGTTGTCCGTGATGGACAGTCTGTCAGCTCCGCACTACGGGTGCCCCATGGCACCCCCAACCGCGGGGCTAGTCTCTGCGGTAGCCACCATCGATGAGGAGAGCCACGACCATGAGCGAGCGACTGCAGCCGGGCGACACCGCCCCCGCCTTCACCCTGCCCGACGCCGACGGCAACGAGATCTCGCTCGCCGACCATGACGGCCGCAAGGTCATCGTGTACTTCTACCCGGCCGCCCTCACCCCCGGCTGCACGAAGCAGGCCTGCGACTTCACCGACAACCTGGAGCTCCTGGCGGAGGCGGGTTACGACGTCATCGGCGTCTCCCCGGACAAGCCCGAGAAGCTCGCGAGGTTCCGCGAGAAGGAAGACTTGAAGGTCACGCTCGTCGGCGACCCGTCGAAGGAGACCATGGCCGCCTACGGCGCATTCGGCGAGAAGAAGCTCTACGGAAAGACCGTCACCGGCGTGATCCGCTCCACCGTGATCGTCGACGAAGCGGGCAAGGTCGAGCAGGCCCTCTACAACGTCAAGGCCACCGGCCACGTCGCCAAGATCATCAAAGACCTGGGCATCTGACGCCCGCCCACCCGCTCAAGGCGCCCCTCGCCCACCGGGCGAGGGGCCTTTCCGTATCACCGATCGCAACCGACGGAGGGAACGTCGAGCCATAAGCGCTTCTCCCACGTGGCGCGCTGCCGCAGCCCGCTACCATGGCTGGCGGCTAGCGGCCGTGGCGCAGTGGCGACGCAGCAGGTTTAGGTCCTGTGGCCCGAGAGGGCTTGAGGGTTCGAATCCCTTCGGCCGCACGCACCGATCAATCGAAGGCCCGTCGCGAAGCGGTTCGCGGCGGGCCCTCGACGCCTCTCAGTCGAGCATTTCGCGGATGACCGGGGCCAGGGCGCGGAAGGCCTTGCCGCGGTGGCTGATCGCGTTCTTCTCCTCAGGGGTCATCTCGGCGCAGGTGCGGGTCTCGCCCTCGGGTTGGAGGATCGGGTCGTAGCCGAAGCCGCCCTCGCCCGCCGGGGCGTGGCGGAGGGTGCCGTGGAGGCGGCCCTCGACGACGCGTTCCCTGCCGTCGGGGAAGGCGAGCGCGGCCGCGCAGGCGAAGTGGGCTGTGCGGTGAGGGCCGGTGATGTCCTCGAGCTGGGCGAGGAGGAGCTCCAGGTTGGCACGGTCGTCGCCGTGCTTGCCCGCCCAGCGGGCGGAGAAGATGCCGGGTGCGCCGCCCAGGACGTCCACGCACAGGCCGGAGTCGTCGGCGACCGCCGGGAGGCCGGTGGCGCGGGCCAGGGCGTGGGCCTTGAGCAGGGCGTTCTCGGCGAAGGTGATGCCGGACTCCTTGACGTCGGGGACGTCGGGGTAGGCGTCGGCGCCGACGAGTTCCACGGAGAGGCCAGCCCCCGCCAGGATGGCGCGCAGTTCGGTGACCTTGTTGGCGTTGCGGGTGGCGAGGATCAGACGCTGCATGGGCCGATTATCCCGATCGCCCGGCGATCGGCCGTCACGGGGAGCAGACCTTGGTGAGTTCGGAGGTCGCGTCCGTGATGGGCGTGATGTCCGGGTTTTCACCCTGCTCTATCGCCTCGCGGACGTTCTTCACGCCGGCGTTGAGGTCGTTCACGGCCTTCTCGACGTCGGCGTTGTCGGTCTTGTCGCCGAGGTCGGCCAGGTTCTTGTCGATCTGGTCGAGGGCCCGCTGCGCTTCGGCCGGGTTTTCGCCGGCGTCGCCGACGGCCTGCTGGAGGTCCTCGACATTGTTCGACACGGTGGTTGCGGTCTGTGCGCAGTCCAGCGCCTTGTCGACGGCGCTGCACGCGGCGAGGGCCGGGGCGGCGAGGGCGAGGGCGGCTGTGGCTGCGAGGGCGGTGGTGCGGCGGAGGCGTCGGTGGGCCATGGAGTGGGTCCTCCCCTTGGTGATCGGACGGGCGTACGGACATGGTGCCGTACGCCCGTACCCGTAAGAACGCTCGGGACCCCTCGCGGGGTTGCGGAGCCGTCGGTGCGGGCCGCGGACCTGCAGCTACCGGCCCGCGGGCTGCTGGAGCGGCTTCGCAAGTGCCTCGCGCTGGGCGGAGTCGAGCTGGGCGCAGCCCGCCACCGCGAGGTCCAGCATGAGGCCGAGTTCCTCGCGCGCGAAGGGGACGCCTTCCGCGGTGCCCTGGACTTCGACGAAGCGGCCGTCGCCGGTGCAGACGACGTTCATGTCGGTCTCGGCGCGGACGTCCTCCTCGTAACAGAGGTCGAGGAGCGGGACGCCGCCGACGATGCCGACGCTGACGGCCGAGACGGTGCCGATGAGCGGCTTACGGCCGTGCTTGATCAGCTTCTTGGACTGGGCCCAGGCGATGGCGTCGGCGAGTGCGACGTAGGCGCCGGTGATGGCGGCGGTGCGGGTGCCGCCGTCGGCCTGGAGGACGTCGCAGTCGAGGACGATGGTGTTCTCGCCGAGGGCTTTGTAGTCGATGACCGCGCGCAGGGAACGCCCGATCAGCCGGGAGATCTCGTGGGTGCGGCCGCCGATCTTGCCTCGTACGGATTCGCGGTCGCCGCGGGTGTTGGTGGAGCGGGGCAGCATGGAGTACTCGGCGGTGACCCATCCCTCTCCGCCGCCTTTGCGCCAGCGGGGTACACCTTCGGTGACGCTGGCGGTGCAGAGGACCTTGGTGTCGCCGAAGGAGATGAGGACCGAGCCCTCGGCGTGCTTGCTCCATCCGCGCTCGATGGTGACGGGGCGCAGCTGGTCGGGGACCCGACCGTCGATACGAGACATGTGGATGACCTTATCGGCTGCGCGGAGAGCCCCGTTCCAGGTGCGAACGGGGCCCGGGGGCGCGGGGATCGGAGGGGCGGATCCGCGTGCGCGGGAGCGACCGCTTCCCTGCCGGGGAAGGTCAGTGGCTCACATGAGGTCTTCGATCTCGCCGGCGATGGGGTCGGCGTCCGTGCCGATGACGACCTGGATGGCGGTGCCCATCTTGACGACGCCGTGGGCGCCGGCGGCCTTGAGCGCGGCCTCGTTGACGAGGGAGGCGTCGTTGACTTCAGTGCGAAGGCGGGTGATGCAGCCTTCGACCTCGACGATGTTGTCGATTCCGCCGAGCCCGGCGACGATCTTCTCAGCCTTGGTGGCCATGTCCCACTCCTGCGTGTCTCGAGGCTTCGGCGTCGCCGCCGAGTTTCCAAACGGTAACGCACGATTGGCCCATTTTCGCGGGCGCGTGTTCGCCGTCTGGCGAAGGATGACCATCACTGGTCCCGCGCCCGCGGGGGTTGCGGTACCAAGCCGTGCTGGGACTGGTCTACACCACATTGCCGCGCCTACAAAACGGGCCGCCCCGGGGAGGATGCCGATGATCTCCGACGTCGACGTGCGACTCGGGCCGCCTCGGTTCGCCATCGGGTCGGCGATCGGCTTCGCGAAGACGGCGGGCGGCTCGACGGCGCGATCGGCTGCGGCGGGCTTTCCGATCCGCCACAAACGTCCTGACGGTCCATCCGGTGCGTCATTCGCCTCGTGATCAGCGTCTTCGGCCTCCGAACTCCGGGGCGCCAGCCGGACCAGATCGACAGGGACACCATCAAGTGACCTATCCGTGACCGAAAGGATGCCGATAGCAGTGGTTCCTTATCCGGTCCTCACCTGCTAGAACAGGTCTACACCAGTCAGTGGTGTAGACCATGCCGTGTCGGATATAGCGCCTAAGGAACCCCATATGAGTACGTCGACCGCGGCCGCGGCACCCGCGAAGAAGCGGGGCTCCGGCCTTTTCCAGGGCTTGCAGAAGGTCGGTCGCAGCCTCCAGCTGCCGATCGCCGTTCTCCCGGCCGCCGGTATTCTCCTCCGCCTCGGCCAGCCGGATGTCTTCGGCGACAAGGGCCTGGGGTGGGACAAGGTCGCGGCCGTCTTCGCCACGGCCGGCGGCGCCATCTTCGACAATCTGCCGCTGCTGTTCTGCATCGGCGTGGCGATCGGCTTCGCCAAGAAGGCCGACGGCTCCACCGCCCTCGCCGCCTTGGTCGGCTTCCTCGTCTACAAGAACGTGCTGACCGCCTTCCCTGTCAGCGAACTGCAGGTCAAGGCCGGTGAGGACGTCGCCGCGGTCTACCACAACCCGGGCGTGCTCGGCGGCATCATCATGGGTCTGCTCAGCGCGGTGTTCTGGCAGCGCTACCACCGCACGAAGCTGGTCGACTGGCTCGGCTTCTTCAACGGCCGCCGTCTCGTCCCGATCATCATGGCGTTCGTCGGCACCCTCGTCGGTGTGGTCTTCGGCCTGATCTGGGGTCCGGTCGGTGAGGTGATCACCTCGGTCGGCGAGTGGATGACGGGCCTCGGTGCCGCCGGCGCCGGCCTCTTCGGCCTGATCAACCGCGCGCTGATCCCGATCGGCATGCACCAGTTCGTGAACACGGTCGCGTGGTTCGAGCTCGGCTCCTTCACCGATGCCGCCGACAAGGTCGTCCACGGCGACCTGAACCGCTACTTCGCCGGTGACGCCGCCGCCGGGCAGTTCATGTCGGGCTTCTTCCCGATCATGATGTTCGGCCTGCCCGCCGCCGCGCTCGCCATCGCCCACTGCGCGCGTCCCGAGCGCCGCAAGGCCGTCATGGGCATGATGATCTCGGTGGCGCTCACCTCGTTCGTCACCGGTGTCACCGAGCCGATCGAGTTCTCGTTCCTGTTCATCGCGCCGCTGCTCTACGCGATCCACGCCGTACTGACCGCCCTCTCGATGGCCATCACCTGGGCCCTGGGCGTGCATGCCGGCTTCACCTTCTCGGCCGGTGCGATCGACTATCTGCTCAACTGGAACCTGGCCACCAAGCCCTTGCTGATCATCCCGATCGGCCTGGTCTTCGCGGCGATCTACTACGTGGTCTTCCGCTTCGCGATCCTCAAGTTCAATCTCGCCACCCCGGGCCGCGAGCCCGAGGAGGAAGTCGAGGACGTCACCAAGGCCTGATCCCGCTCGGCGCGAGGCCCCCGGTCGTGGACGACCGGGGGCCTCCTCATGTCCAGCCGCGCCCACGACCCCGCAAGGCGCCGGGGCCTCCTCGGCGGACCGGCCGCCGCGCTCGCCGGTGATCTCCTCGGCTGTCGGTTAGCGTTTCGGTGTGTGGACGTTGGCGCAGGGCGGCTGGTTCCGACGGGAGATCGTCGACACGGGCCTGCTGCCGCTCTTCGTCTTCCTCTGCTCCTTCATCGCGGGATTCGGTTTCATCCGCCTGAGTGTGCGCATGATCCGGGCCCAGGTGCGCTGGTGGCCGGGCAACATCAGGCACGGCGGCCTGCATATCCACCACGTCGTCTTCGGTGTCGTCTTCATGGTGGTCAGCGGCGTTTCACTGATCCTGGTGAACGCCCCCTCGGATACCGAGAAGTCCGTGCTCGCCGGAGTCTTCGGGGTGGGCGCCGCGCTCGTCCTCGACGAATTCGCGCTCATCCTGCATCTGCGGGACGTGTACTGGACCGAGGCGGGCCGGACGTCCGTCGACGCCGTGTTTGTGGCCGTCGCCCTCTGTGGTCTCGTCCTGCTGGGATTCCGCCCGTTCGCGCTCATCGACCTGGCGGCCTACCAGGCGGACCCGACCGCCGGGAAGGCCGTCCTGCTCGCCGCCTACCTGGTCCTCCAGCTCGGCCTGGCGGTCGTCACCCTCCTCAAGGGCAAGGTGTGGACCGGCCTCGTGGGGCTCTTCGTCTTCCCGCTCCTGCTCATCGGCGCCTTCCGGCTCAGCCGCCCGGAGGCTCCCTGGGCGCGCTGGCGCTACCGCAACAAGCCGAAGCGGCTGGCGCGGGCGGTCCGGCGGGACGAACGCTGGCGGCATCCGGTGATCAGCGCGAAGATCAAGTTCCAGGAGTTCCTGTCCGGCCGGCATGACCTGCCGGACAAGTGGCGCGACCGGTGATCAGACCTCGTACACGACGCCGGGGCGGGCCAGTTCGACCGGACCGTCGAAGGCCTCGCGGGCGTCCCGCAGATTCACCTGCGGATCGGTCCACGGCGGGATGTGCGTGAGCACCAGCCGCCCGACGCGCGCCTGCTGGGCGTGCTCCCCCGCTTCCCGCCCGTTGAGGTGCAGTTCCGGTACGTCCTCCTTGCCATGCGTGAAGGACGCCTCGCACAGGAAGAGGTCCGCGCTGTCGGCCAGGCCGTGCAACGCAGCGCACACCCCGGTGTCCCCGGAGTAGGTGAGCGTGCGGCCGGCGTGCTCGAGCCGGAAGCCGTACGCCTCGACCGGATGGCAGACCCGGTCCGTGGTCACCGTGAACGGCCCGACGGCGAAGCTGCCCGGTTCCAGGGTGCGGAAGTCGAAGACCTCGCTCATCGACTTCTCGGACGGCACGTCGTCGTACGCCTTGGTCAGCCGCTGCTCGGTGCCCACCGGGCCGTACACCGGGAGTGCGTCGGCCCGCCCACCGTCGTGCCGGTAGTAGCGGGCGACGAAATAACCGCACATGTCGATGCAGTGGTCGGCGTGGAGATGGCTGAGCAGTACGGCGTCGAGGTCGTAGAGACCACAGTGGCGCTGCAGCTCGCCGAGGGCGCCATTGCCCATGTCGAGGAGCAGCCGGAAGCCGTCGGCTTCGACGAGGTAGCTCGAGCAGGCCGAGTCCGCGGACGGGAACGACCCCGAGCAGCCGACGACGGTGAGCTTCATGAAGCTGGAACCTCCGGTCAGGTGACGTTCCGGGGGGCGTGCGGTCCGTCGAGCGTAAGGCGCGAAAGGGCTGGTCGCCCCTCCACGGGCCGCTGTTGTGGGCGAACTCACCCGATCCGGGGCGTCCTCGCTGCCGACCCGCCATCCAGTTCTTCGAGGCAGATTCCGGCTGGGCCGGATGGACGACAGAGGGTACGTCGGCGCCCCCGCGGATCCGCGGGGGCGCTGCCCGGATGATCGCTGCTACGGGTGCAGGACGACCTTGGTGTAGCCCTCGATCCGTTTGTCGAACTTGTCGTACGCCGCGGGCGCCTGTTCCAGGGGCAGCTCGTGGGAGACGACGAAGCTCGGCTTGGCCCGGCCCTCGATGATCATGTCGCGGAGGTACCGGTTGTAGCGCTTCACGTTGCACTGACCCGTGCCCAGCTTCAGGCCCTTCTCGAAGAGCCGTCCGATCGCGACGAGGAGCATGCCGTGCTTGGCGTCCTCGGTCGGGCCACCGGGGTCGGCCGGGACGTAGAGCCCGGGCACGCCGAGCATGCCGGTGGCCCGCACCGTCTCGACCAGCGAGTTCAGTACGGTCGCCGGCTCCTCCCGTTCCTCGGTACGCGCCATGGCCTGGTATCCGACGGCGTCCACGCCCTTGTCGGTGCCCTCTCCGTCGGTCTGCTCCTTGATCTGCTCCACCGGGTTGCCTTCGGTGAAGTTGATCGGGATCGCGCCGATCTCGCGGGCCTTCTCCAGCCGTGCGGGGACCCGGTCCACGCTGAACACCTTCTTCGCGCCACGCAGCAGCGCGGAGTAGGCGGCCATCAGACCGACGGGGCCACCGCCGTAGACCGCGACGCTCTCGCCAGGCCGGACCTGGGCCAGTTCGCAGCCGTGGTAGCCGGTCGGGAAGATGTCCGCGAGCAGGATGAAGTCGCTCTCGTACTCCTTGCCTTCCGGCAGCTTCAGGCAGTTGAAGTCGGCGTACGGCACCCGCAGGTACTCGGCCTGGCCGCCCGGCCAGGGGCCCATGGCGACGTAGCCGTAAGCGCCGCCCGCAAAGCCCGGGTTGACGGTCAGACAGAATCCGGTGAACCCGTCGAGGCAGTTCTTGCAGAACCCGCAGGCGACGTTGAAGGGCATGACGACGCGGTCGCCCTTCTTGAGCGAGGTGACGCCCTCGCCGCAGTCCTCGATGATCCCCATGTTCTCGTGGCCGAACACGATGCCGGCCTCGGCCGCGGTGCGGCCCTCGTACATGTGCAGATCGGAGCCACAGATCGCGGTGGACGTCACCCGTACGACGACATCGTTCGGGTGCTGGATCCGCGGCCTCTCGACCTCTTCGACCGCGACACTGAACGGTCCCTTGTAGACGACGGCCTTCATGCTTTCCACCTCCGCTCGACGCTGCTCTCGCTGCTGCCTCGCAGCGAACGGCACCGGGTCGAACGTGCCCTCATGAGGCTGGGAAGCACGAGGCGGCACGGCACCGCTCCTGCCACGTGACCTATTTCTCATGATTCACCGGCCTGAATCAATCGACAAGCCGGTAATCTCGGGCTCAAACGGTCACCCACTGTGCAGTACCGGGAGGAGGGCGAGAAGCGTGGCAGAGCGCCTTGGCACCTTGATCGTCCCCGTGCCCGGCCTGTCTGGAACGACTTACCCTCCGGGAACGACCGTGACCATCCGTGGTCGCGGGGCGATCGTCGACGGCTTCGTCAACGGAGACTGGCTGCCGCTCGAGTGGTGGGAGTTCTGCGACGGCCTCCGCGAGGACGTCGCGGACCGCTGACCGCGCGGCCCCGGACCGCGGCACCGGAAGGCCCACGGCCCACCTCTCCGGCCCGTCCCGGCAGGTCCTAGGCCCAGAGCTGCCCCTGCAGGGCCTCCACCGCCGCTTCCGTCGATTCGGCCGTGTAGATCCCCGTCGACAGGTACTTCCAGCCGCCGTCGGCCACCACGAACACGATGTCCGCCGACTCCCCCGCCTTGACCGCCTTGCGCGCGATGCCCAGCGCAGCGTGCAGCGCCGCCCCCGTGGAGACGCCCGCGAAAATCCCCTCCTGCTGAAGGAGTTCGCGCGTCCGCCGCACCGCGTCCTCCGAGCCCACGGAGAAACGGGTCGTGAGCACCGTCTCGTCGTACAGCTCCGGGACGAAGCCCTCGTCCAGGTTCCGCAGGCCGTAGACGAGATCGTCGTACCGCGGCTCGGCTGCGACGATCTTGATGCCGGGTACCTTCTCGCGCAGGAAGCGGCCCACGCCCATCAGCGTGCCGGTGGTGCCGAGCCCGGCCACGAAGTGGGTGATCGTGGGGAGGTCCGCGAGGATCTCCGGGCCGGTCGTCGCGTAGTGCGCGCCCGCGTTGTCCGGATTGCCGTACTGGTAGAGCATGACCCAGTCCGGGTGCTCCGCCGCCAGCTCCTTGGCCACCCGTACGGCCGTGTTGGATCCACCGGCTGCCGGGGAGGAGATGATCTCCGCGCCCCACATGGCGAGCAGCTGCCGCCGTTCCTCCGAGGTGTTCTCGGGCATGACGCACACGATGCGGTAGCCCTTGAGCTTGGCCGCCATCGCCAGCGAGATGCCGGTGTTGCCCGAGGTCGGCTCGAGGATCGTGCAGCCCGGGGTCAGGCGACCGTTCTTCTCCGCCTGCTCGATCATGTGGAGGGCGGGCCGGTCCTTGACCGAGCCGGTCGGATTGCGGTCCTCCAGCTTCGCCCAGATCCGGACGTCCTCCGACGGGGACAGCCGCGGGAGGCGCACCAGCGGAGTGTGGCCGACCGCCGCCAGCGGGGAGTCGTACCGCATCAGCCGGCGCCGCCCGCGACGGCGGGAAGGATGGTGACGCTGTCGCCGTCGGACAGCTTCGTGGAGATCCCCTCGAGGAAGCGGACGTCCTCGTCGTTGAGGTAGACGTTCACGAAGCGGCGCAGCGTGCCGCCGTCGACCAGGCGCTCGCGGATGCCGGCGTGCCGCGACTCGAGGTCCGCGAAGAGCTCGTCGAGCGTGGCACCGCTGCCCTCGACCGCCTTCTGGCCGTCGGTGTAACTGCGGAGGATGGTGGGGATGCGGACCTCGATGGCCATGAGCGGGCTCCTGTCGGGATGAGGCGGAGGGCGCGCGGCGACGTCCTGCGCCGGCGGCGTGAGAGTCGGGAAAGCAGAAGAGCAGTGGTGCGTACGCCGCGGCGGGATCAGGCCGTACGGCAGGCAGCGGGGCAGCGCGGACAGATGGCGCTGGCGAGGCGGCACAGGTCGACGTGCAGCCGCGCCACGAGCAGCATGCCCGGCGTCTTCTCGCTCACGTCGTGGAGAACCATGGGCACATCGTATCGATTCCCCGTCCGCGCTCCGAGATCCGGTCCCAGGATGCGGACGTCGCCTTGGACACGTGCCGAGCCCGGCGCCCCGGTGGTGGCCGTGACCTCAGGGGGACGGGACGACCTTCACCTCTTCCTCGGTGACCTCGCTGTCGACGATCCGGAAGGAACGGAACTCCACCGGTCCCTCGTCATTCCCGCACTCGGCCGTCGAGACCAGGACGTAGTGCGCTCCGGGCTCGTTGGCGTAGCCGATGTCGGTACGGGAGGGGTACGCCTCAGTGGCCGTGTGCGAGTGGTAGATCACCACGGGCTCCTCGTCCCGGTCGTCCATCTCGCGGTACAGCTTCAGCAGATCCGCCGAGTCGAACTCGTAGAACGTCGGCGACCGGGCCGCGTTGAGCATCGGCACGAAGCGCTCCGGACTGTCGGAGCCGGCGGGCCCGGCGATCACCCCGCACGCCTCGTCGGGGTGGTCCTGGCGCGCGTGCGCGACGATCCGGTCGTGGAGCTCCTGGGTGATGGTCAGCATGCGCTCAGGATAGGAGGGGCGCGCAGCGCTTCGTCTGAGGGTGGCGGTGGGAGACGGGAGGGCAAGAGCGACGGCACGCTGGGGGTCCCCCGGGCGGTGGGGGAGTCCCGGTTCGAGGGCCGTCCTCGGCGGACGGACAAAGACCAGGCGGCCTCCCGGAGCATGCTCCGGGAGGCCGCCTGGTCTTGACGTGTAGCCGCCGCACCTCGTGCAGAGGCAGACGCAGCCGCAGCCGCGTCGGCTCGGTCACTTCGAGGCGTACTCCGGCGTCCGCTCCTCGACCGCATCCGCGATCTGCGGGTTGCGGCTCTTCAGGATCGCCCAGCCGACGGCCAGGCACACGGCCCAGAACGCCCCGACGTACAGCGAGACCCGCGCATCCTTGTCGTACGCGATCAGACCGGTGACGAAGACCAGGCAGGCCAGCGCCACCCAGCTGAGGACCGCGCCGCCCGGAGCCGGGAAGGACGAGGCCGGAAGCCGCCCCGCCCGCACCGCGCGCCGGTACAGGATGTGGCTGATCAGGATCATCATCCAGGTCCAGACTCCCGCCGCGGTGGCCACCGAGGTGACGTAGCCGAAGGCCTTCTCCGGAACGACGTAGTTCAGGAGCACGCCGATGGCCATCAGGGCGACGGAGACGGTGATGCCGAGGGCCGGGGTCTTGCGGGAGTTGAGCCTGCCGAAGACCTTCGGGGCCTCGCTGTTGGCGGCGAGATCACGCAGCATCCGGCCGGTGGAGTACATGCCGGAGTTGCAGGAGGACAGCGCCGCGGTCAGCACGACGAAGTTGACGATGCCGGCTGCCAGCGGGATGCCCATGGACTTGAAGGCCTGGACGAACGGGCTCTCCCCCGCGGAGAACTCGGTCCACTTGATCACGGCGAGCAGGACGGTGAGGGAACCGACGTAGAAGATGATGATGCGCCACGGCAGGGTGTTGATCGCCTTGGGCAGGGTCTTCTCCGGGTTCTCGGACTCGCCTGCGGTGACGCCGACGAGCTCGACGGCGAGGTAGGCGAACATGACGCCCTGCAGCGTCATCAGGCTGGAGCCGATGCCGTTCGGGAAGATCCCGTGGTGCGCCCAGATGTTGGAGGCGGCCGCGGTCTCACCGGCCTCGGAGAAGCCGAGGGTGAGCACACCGAGACCGATCACGATCATGCCGATGATCGCGGTGACCTTGATCATCGAGAACCAGAACTCGACCTCGCCGAAGATCTTCACCGAGATCAGGTTGACGCCGAACAGCACCACCAGGAAGACCAGCGCGCTGACCCACTGCGGGATCTCAGGGAACCAGAAGTGGATGTAGATCGCGGCCGCGGTGAGCTCGGCCATGCCGGTCACGACCCACATGAGCCAGTACGTCCAGCCGGTGGCGTAACCGAAGAACGGGCCGAGGAACTCCCGGGCGTACTCCGCGAAGGAACCCGAGACCGGCCGATAGAGGAGCAGCTCGCCGAGCGCTCGCATGATGAAGAAGATGACCACGCCCGCGAGGGCGTACATCAGGATGATGCTGGGACCGGCCTTTGCGATGTTCGCTCCGGCACCCATGAAGAGTCCGACGCCGATGGCGCCGCCGATGGCGATCATTTGGACCTGGCGACTGCCGAGTCCCCGCTGGTAGCCCTCCTCAGGGGTGTTGCCCGTGGCCCCGTTGCCAGCAGCGTTGTCGTCCTGTCGCGCGACCCGCACTGAGGTCATGAATGCTGCGCCTTTCTCCACGCCCGACCCGCCTTGGTACGAATCGGGTCCCGACCCCCCCGGAAATGGATGGAGTTGCACGTCGGCGATCCGCCGACTCAGCACGCTGCCGCGACGGTTGGTGTCGCGGCAGGCGTCGGGGATGTCTATCACGGGCCGGGTCGTGTTCCGTGGAGGTGGATGTGCGGGAGATCACAGAGAGAAGCGGACATACGACGACAACCACCCTCAACTGCTGCGAGAGTGGTTGCGCGATCGTTATTCGGATTTGAGTGTCCGTTGAGCGAACAGCGGGTGTGGCCCGGCCCGATGGGGACGATCAGGGCGTGAGGGTCTCGACGAGCGACTCCTGGAGCCCGCCGAGCCAGAGGTACGCCATCACCATCGGCTTCCGCGGATCGGAGTCCGGCAGCCGGTAGAGCCCGTCACCGCCATCATCCTCCTCCGTCACCTCGAGCCGGGTCCCGATGGCGAGCCGCAGGTCGTTGAGCGCGCCGAGCCAGTGCCGGGACTCCTCGGGCCCCAGCTTGAGCACCGCACCGCCATCGCCCGCCACCGTGAGGCCGTCGAGCGAGCGGATGACGGCGAGCGCGTCGTCGCGCTTGCGGGCGCGCAGGTCGTTCTCGGTGTAGCGGCGGAACTCCGCCGACAGCGCCTGCGCCTCCCCGTCGTCCGGCTTGGCGTCCGGACCGCCGTACGCATCCGGGAAGAGCCGGGCGAGCGCAGGGTCGGACGGCGGCTCGCTGGGCCCCTCGGAGAAGAGCTCGGCGAGCGGATCCTCGCCCTCGACGGGCCGGTCCCCCGGGCCGACCAGCTCGACCAGCTGCACGGCGAGGCTACGGAGGATCGCGATCTCGACCTCGTCGAGCGCTACCGCCGCCCCACCGCCGGGGATGGCTTCGAACAGTCCTGCCATCAGCGGTCCTGCTGCAGGGTCGCCCACAGCCCGAAGCCGTGCATCGCCTGTACGTCGCGCTCCATCTCCTCGCGCGTGCCCTGCGAGACGACGGCGCGGCCCTTGTGGTGCACATCGAGCATCAACTTGCGGGCCTTGTCCTTGGGATAGCCGAAGTACGTCTGGAAGACGTAGGTCATATAGCTCATGAGGTTGACCGGATCGTTGTGCACCAGAGTCACCCACGGGACATCGGGCTCGGGCACCGGGGAGGATGCCTCGCTCGACTCGGGCCGCTCGATCTCGACGGGTGCAACACTCACGCGTCCCATGCTGCCACCCGGGAAGTGCCGCTGCACAAACGGCCTCGGTTAAACCTCACCGAGAAATCGTCAAAGTGACGGTAATGGGGGTAGCATCGTTGCCATGAACACTGCGGACCTGCTCGGCCTGCCGGTGACCGTGCCCTCGACTGCGCTCTTCACCGATCACTACGAGCTCACGATGCTGCAAGCCGCGCTGCAGGCGGGCACGGCCGAGCGACGCTCCGTCTTCGAGGTCTTCACCCGCCGCCTGCCCGAGGGGCGCCGGTACGGCGTCGTGGCCGGGACCGGGCGGGTCCTGGACGCGGTGCAGAACTTCCGCTTCGACAAGGCCGTCCTGGAGTTCCTGCGCCGCCGCGGGGTGGTCGACGAGCCGACGCTGCAGTGGCTCGCCGACTACCGCTTCCGCGGTGGCATCTGGGGCTACCCGGAGGGCGAGGTCTACTTCCCCGGGTCGCCGATCCTGCGCGTGGAGGGCACGTTCGCCGAGGCCGTGCTGCTGGAGACGGTCGTCCTCTCGATCCTCAATCACGACTCGGCGGTGGCCGCCGCGGCGTCCCGGATGGCGGTGGCGGCAGGGGGCCGGCCGCTGATCGAGATGGGCGCGCGGCGCACGCACGAGCTGGCGGCGGTGGCCGCGTCGCGCGCCGCGTACGTCGGCGGCTTCTCCTCGACCTCCGACCTCGCGGCGGGTTTTCGCTACGGCATTCCGACCGTGGGCACCAGCGCCCACGCCTTCACGCTGCTGCACGACAGCGAGCGGGACGCGTTCACCGCACAGATCGAGTCCCTCGGCCGCGGCACCACGCTGCTGGTGGACACGTTCGACGTCGCCGAGGCCGTACGGGCGGCGGTGGACCTCGCCGGGCCGGAACTGGGCGCCGTACGGATCGACTCCGGGGACCTGCTCCTCGTCGCCCACCGGGTGCGGCAGCAGCTGGACGACCTGGGCGCGAAGGGCACCAAGATCGTGGTGACCAGCGATCTGGACGAATACGCGATCGCCTCGCTGGCCGCGGCTCCGGTGGACGCCTACGGCGTCGGAACTCAGCTGGTGACCGGCAGCGGCCACCCGACCTGCTCGATGGTCTACAAACTGGTCGCCCGCTCCGAGTCCGCCGGTCCGGAGGCGCCGCTCTTGCCGGTGGCGAAGAAGTCGCTGGGCGGGAAGATCTCGATCGGCGGCCGCAAGTGGGCGGCCCGGCGGCTGGACGAGAACGGCGTGGCCGAGGCGGAGGTCGTCGGCACAGGGCCGGTTGCGCCGGAACTGGCGGACCGGCAACTGCTGGTCGAACTCGTCCGGGGCGGCGAGATCCTCGGGCGCGAGACCCTCGACACGATCCGGGACCGCCATACCGCCGCCAGAGCGGGCCTGCCGATCTCCGCGATACAGCTGTCGAAGGGCGAGCCCGTGCTCCCCACGGAGTACGCATGAGGCCTCCCGGCCAGGGCCTCCCGGCAACGCGGCCCGCGTCCCGCCGCGGGCTGCGCACCCGGACGGGCCCACCGGGCGCACTGCCGACACGCGGCACGCAGACACCGTTCCCACCAGCATGCGCCGTCCCGGCCAACCGCCGACCGCACCGCCGGAGCACGGCGGCCAGCGCAGCCGAGCCACCGGGGCCACCGGCCAGGGCCGCACGGTACAGCTGATGCGGGAGCGCGGTGCAGCCGCGACCGCGCTCGCAGGCTCGCAGCCGATCGGCTCCGGTGCCGTGGTCGGCACCGCCGGGCGGCACTTAGCAGGAGAGGCCCTCTCCCGCAAGGGCTGCCGAGTCTCTACGCTCAGAGGCAGGGGCGGTCTCCGGCCATACCGGTCCGGATCGTCAGCGGCCTCCGTCACGCGACCCCACCCGATCCCGCCGCTCCTCACCAGCCGAAGGGCACGCCATGCAACGGGCACTCATAGTCGTCGACGTGCAGAACGACTTCTGCGAGGGCGGCAGCCTCGCTGTCGCCGGGGGCGCGGACGTCGCCGCCGCCATCACGGATCTGATCGCGGAGGCGACACCCGGTTACCGTCACACCGTCGCCACCCGTGACTTTCACATCGAGCCGGGGGGCCACTTCTCGGACAATCCGGACTACGAACGCTCCTGGCCTCCGCACTGCATCGCCGGCACGGAAGGCAGCAGCTTCCACCCGAATTTCGCGCCCGTCATCGCTTCCGGGGCGATAGACGCGGTCTTCTCCAAGGGCGCGTACGCGGCGGCGTACAGCGGTTTCGAGGGCACCGACGAGAACGGCACCCCGCTCGCCGGCTGGCTCCGGGCCCGCGGCGTGACCGAGGTCGACGTGGTCGGCATCGCGACCGATCACTGCATACGGGCCACCACGCTCGATGCGCTGCGCGAGGGGTTCACCACCCACGTCCTGCTCGACCTGACCGCTGGCGTGGCGCCGCACACCACCGAGCGGGCGCTGGAGGACATGCGCGCGGCAGGCGCGAAGCTCAGCGGCAAACCGGTCGTCTGACCTCCCCTAGGGCGCCGCGGAGCGGGCCCACTGGGCCAGGACCGTATCCCAGTCCCACGCGCCCGGGTCGGCGGCCCGGACCGGCTGAGCCGGCCACTCCGCCGGGAGCGGCGCCCGGTCCGGGTCCTGGACGAGGTCGTGCGCCGGCCGGGCCGGGCCGGTGGGGTTCTGGGCCGGCGGGCGCAGCAGCGTACGGATCGGCTGCCAGGCCTCCGTGTCGTCGTGCGGGGACGCACGCCAGACCAGCCCGTCGGGGTGGTGCAGCACGGCGGTGATCTCGTCAGGCGTCGGCGGATCCGTGTTGCCCCGCAGATACACCGACCGGAGCCCCAGATTCCGCAGCCGCGTCAGCGCCCGTGCCCGGTTGGCGGCGTGCACGAGCACCCGGACCCGTACGGCGTCGCGGAGGCCCTCGCCCGGCGCCCGGTGCGGGCGCGGCAGCGACAGCGCGACTACCACGCTGCCGCCGGGAAGCTTGCTGAATCCTCCACCGGCCATGCCCTCGGATCTCCCCCGTGAGACGTCATGTCAATAAGAAAGCTTGCCAGAGCATCTAAGCGCTAACGGCCGCCGCCCGCTAGAGGGCGGCGGCCGTTACCGCTCTGACCTGCGAAGATGAGAGTTACTTCACGGAAGGTCCAACCTTCACGGTCATCGTCGCTCCATCCCGGGCCTCCTTGACGATCCGGATCCGGGTATTGCTGTCAGTAACCTTCACCCCTGCGGTCGGGTTCGACTCGTACCAGTAGGTACCCCTGTGGTCGTCGAAGACCGACACGCCCTTCTTCGACATGACCTTCGTGGGCTTGCCGTCGTTGTGGAGGGTGAAGCCGTCCGTGGCGTAGCGGCTGAAGGGCGAGTCGTAGCTCTGGATGCGGTTGCGCATCAGCGCACCGCTCGCCCACTTCGCCGGCGTGGCGTGCGCGTCGATCGGCAGGACCAGGCCACTCCCCGGGTGGACACCCACGTTGTTGTCCGCCTGCGAGGTGTCCCACAGCCACAGCAGCAGGCCGTTCTGGTACGGGAAGTGCTCCACCCAGTGCGGCCGCGTCGAGGTGAAACCGAAGTTGTACGGGCCGACCTTGAGGGTCTTGTCGTACGACACGTACTGCCGGTTCTCCGCGATGTAGTACTGCGAGTACGGCTTGGTGAAGGACTCGCCGATGCGCGAGAAGCCCGTCGCCGTCCAGCCGTTGTCATCGCCCTCGGCGCCGTCCGTGAACAGCGCCTTGCCGTCGGCGAGGACGCTGATCGCATCGGCCGCGAAGCCCTTCTGCGCCACACCGCCGTCCGTCAGGTAGCGGAAGCGGAGGTCGATCTTCTTGCCCGCGTAGGCGTCCAGCGGGTAGACGAGGCTCTTGTACGCCCCCGAGACACCGGTCAGCGCCGGCTTGTCCCCGCCGTCCCGGGTGATGGGCTTGCCGTCCGCGGTGCCGTCCAGCGGCGTCCAGTTGGCGCCCCCGTCCGTGGACACCTCGGCGTAGAGGTAGTCGTACCCCTCCTCGATGTCCCACCAGCCCTTGAGCTCCAGCGAGGCCTTGGACTTGCCGGTGAGGTCGACGGGGCGGCTGAGGGTGTTCCTCAGGTCGTCGCCCATGCCGCTCCACCACTGCTTGGTGCCCTCGGCGGGCTTCACGATGGTGGTGGTCACGGGCTTGGCGGGCAGCTCGACCACGAGGGCCTGCTTGTTCTTGGTGTTGTACTCGGCGACGCCCAGCTTGTGCACGGACCTGGTCGCGGCCTTGGCCTTGCCGTAGTTGAGCCAGCCGAGCTGCAGCTTGTCCCAGGCGGTCATGTCGCCCGGCAGGTCGCCGATGGACTCCTTGCCGGTGCCCAGCCAGGAGCCCGAGGACATCAGCGACCAGAAGCCCGTGGAGTTCTCGCCCTTGCCGGTGGTGTCGTAGAGGTCGGGCAGGCCCAGGTCGTGGCCGTACTCGTGGGCGAAGACCCCGAGGCCGCCGTTCTCCGGCTGCATGGTGTAGTCGCCGACCCAGGTGCCGGTGTCACCGATCTGGGTGCCGCCGGACTTGTTGTCCGGCGGGCCGGTCTTCCCCGCGTCCGTGCCGTATGCGTACCAGCGGTGGGCCCAGAGCGCGTTCTCGCCCTCCTTGCCGCCGCCCGCCGACTCGTCCTCGCCCGCGTGGACGATCTGGAAGTGGTCGATGTAGCCGTCGGCCTCGTTGAAGTTGCCGTCGGCGTCGAAGTCGTAGCGGTCCCAGGCGTCGTACTTGGCCAGCTGGGCCTTGATCTGCTCCGGGGTCTTGCCGGCGGCCTTCTGGTCGGCGGTCCACTGGTTGACCCCGTCGCGCACCGCGTCCCAGACGTTGGGGCAGTTCTTGTCGCCGCAGTAGTTCGAGCCGTAGCGGGCCTCGTTCCACTCGACCTTGACCCAGTCGGAGACCTCGCCATCCACCGAGTAACGGCCCGAGGACTGCCGCTCGTAGTACTTCTTCAGGGACTCCTTGTCCTTGGCCTTCGAGAAGTACAGGTCCTCGAAGTGCTTGCGGTTGAAGTCCTCGCGCCAGGCCGTGCTGTTGTCGGTCGCACGGTCCGGCTTGGCTATCGCATTGTGCTTCGGCCCGGGCTCGCCGCCGTACTTCTTCACCGGCGGCTTGGGGCCCTCCGGCCCGTCCGGGTCGAACATCGTGGTGTCGTCGACCTTGTCGCCGAACTCCACGAGAACGGTGAAGATCTTGTCGGTCTTCTCCCGGCCCAGTTCGACGTACTTGCCCCTGTCGAGCTTGACGACCTGCGAGGCGCCGCGGCGCTCAGCCTTCGCCTCCCCGGTCAGCACCTGCTGGAGCGCGTCCTCGCGCTGTTCCTCCTGCTGCTTGCTGTACGGGCCTTCCAGGTCGTGGTCGACGTGGTGCTTCGCGGGCGCCGGATCACGGCGCTCGACCCGATCGGCGCCCGGACGGTCATCGGCCTGGGCGGCGGCACCGGCGGTGAGCGCAGCCGCACCGATGGCGGCGACTGCGGTCACCAGGGCGGCGGCTCTCCTGGTCCGCCGCCGACTCATCACGTTGTTCACCTGACGTTGTCCCTCCCCGATTACGGCGTGGTCAGGGGGCATTGGACCGGAGTCGGCGAGGAAAAGACAGACCTTGACTTGCACACGTAAGGGGACGTACGTTTTCGGGTTCGCGTGACCCGGAGAGCGGACGGCGGGGCGAAAGCCGAACAGGCGCGCTCATCTCACCAGTTGGAATCCGTGATGACTCGATGCGCCCCCTGTGCATCCACCGTGGGTTAGGTCACGCTTGCCAGTCGTTCTGCTCGGGCACACAGGACTTAGAGTCATGTGTCAGCGCCAACGCTGCGCTCTCCCGGGGAGCCGCGCTACCGGGACGGTGACTCGACACCCCCTATACGTGGTGACTCGACACCCCCGACTTGCCCCGAGGACGGAACCCGCCATGCCGCGTCCGACTGCCGCACAGCTCGCCTACGGTTCGGCCACCGTCGTCTTCTCGACTGTGGCCATGCTCCTGCTCTCCCAGACCCACTCGGGCATCGGGGTGGTGGTCATCGCCTTCGCCGGGCTCGCGTTGGGGCTTCTGGTGGCCGTGACGGTGCCACTGCCGCGTACGGACGTGCCGCGTACGGATGAGGCGCGTACGGACGTGGCCCCGGCACATGGCACGGCGCATCGGACGCGCCCGATACGGACGTGCACCAACTCCGCCGACTCCGCCAGGCCAGCTTCCCCAGTGGCCGCCTCCGAACGACGGCTCGCCTCCCGGGCGCCGCACCCGAGGACCCACGCGACCGCCGGTTCGCACGTCGGGGAGCACTCGCTCCGCCGCTGAAGAAACGATCGGCTGCGCCGCCGAGCTAACCCGCCTCGACCACCACGGTCTTGGCCGCCTTGTCGTGGAGACACTGCTGGTACGGCTTGTCCCAGGTGCACCACAGCACGTTGACCAGCCAGAAGACGGGCCAGCCGCAGCACGGCACGAGCACCGGCAGGATGTAGACGCAGGCGCGGATCCAGGCGGGCGAACCGGCGGGGACGGCTCCGTTCTCCAGCAGGGCGACGCGGATGTTCATCACCTTCTTGCCCACCGTCTGGCCTGAGCTGGCCAGCATCAGCCCTTCGTAGAGCAGATACGCGAGCACCACCACGCCCTGGACGATGGCGGCCTTGCCGTTGTCGTCGGCGTCGGCGGGGTCGTAACCCCCGACGATCGCATACATGGCGAGACCGACCGGAACCCAGATCAGCAGCAGGTCGATGATGCGGGCGACAAGTCGCTTGCCGCGGTTGGCGAGCGGGGGCATGCCGGCGAGTGGCTCGGGGCCGTACGGCGCACCGCCGGTTGGAGCCTCACCGGGACCGCCGGGTCCCGGCTCGTACGGGCCACCGCCAGGCGGGGGCGGAGTGCCACCGGGAGGAGGTGGCGGCGGAGCGCCGTCGTACGGCGATCCGCCGCCGGGAGCACCGGGACCACCAGGCTCACCAGGGCCGCCGTCCATCGGCGGAGTGGGAGGCCGCTTCCGGAAGGGGTCGTCCTCCGGCGGCTCACCAGAACCTGGCGTCGGCTGATCGGTGCTCATGTCCCCCAGTCGACTGCCGGGGTGAGGGCACCGCAGCCCGGCCGGAGCCGTTCGGGGGACCGTCGCCCGGTCGTACGGCGCCCGGCGGACCGGCGCACCAGCGGACCCGGCGGACCCGGCGGAGAACTCCCCCAGCTAACGCTGGGGGTGCCCCCTAGCCTGCGGAGCCTTCGCGGCCGTCGCCGGCCACGAAGGTCCGGGCCGCCTTGTCGTGCCAGCACTGGCGCCACGGCCGGTCGATGACACCCCACAGGACGCCCACGACGCCGATGCCGAGGAGGCCGAGCACGCTGTAGAGCGACCAGCGGCGGAAGGCGGCTCCGAAGGCGGGAGGTTCGTTGGAGTCGATGTCCAGCACCTTCACCCGGCACAGGCGCTTGCCGAGCGTCCGGCCCCACTTGGCGGTGGGCAGAACCTCGAAGAGCAGACCCGCGACGAGCAGAACGCCGAGGACGATGCCGAGGTAGCCGCCGGTGGTGCCGTCGAGGAGCCAGACGGTCACGGTCTCGCCGCTGAGCTTCGCCGCCTCGATCTTCTGGTCGATGTGGTCGACGGCCTTCTGACCGAGCGGCACGGCAGGGGCCGCGATGATCGCGCCGAGGAGGACGCTGTCGATCAGCCGGGCGGCGAACCGGGGCCCGAGCGTGGCGGGCCGCACGGACGCCTGCGCCTGGGCGGCCTGCAGGAAGGGGTCGTTCACCGGGGGGCGCCAGGGCGTGACAGGCCCGGACTCGGAGTCGCCCTGCCCGGACGTCCCGGAGTCGCTGTGCGCGAGCTGGTGAACCTGCTGGGCCCAGGAAGGCTGTCCGCCGCCGGGGCCTTGGGTGACGGGCGGCGGCAGCGACGGGCTGGGCTGCGGTGGGACGCCGCCGTCCGTCCGCGCGGGTGCGGGAGCGGGCGCCCCGGCGGAACCCTGCGCTGCGGCGGACGGGGAGGCGGATGCAGATGCGGGGCCCGACGCGGGAGTCTGCGCACCTCCGGGGCCGGAACCCGGCCTCAGGGAACGGATGGCCATGGTGCCGTCGCCGGCGGCCGCGCCGGTCTCCCGGGGGGTGGCGCGGATCGCCATCGTCTCGTCACGCCGCTGGGCGGAGGTGCGGTCGCGGGCCGGGGGAGCGGTGGCGTCGCCCCCGGTGGCCCCGGGTTTCGGGGCGCGGATGGCCATGGTGCCGTCGGCCGGGCGGTCGGTGTCCGAGGAACCGGCGTCCCGCCTCCGGTCCGCCCGGATGACCTGCGTGCCGGCGTCACGGGGGCCTCGGTCACGGGACGACGGCCCGCTCCCGGGGTCCGCTGCCCCTTCACGGGACGCGCCCGCAGCCGACGCCCCGCTGTCACGACCGGCGTCCGCGGGCCGGTCGGACGAAGCCGACCCGGCGCTCGACCCGGCTCCGCCTCCTCCCGTTCCTGAGTCTGCCGGGTCCGATCCCCAGGAGACACGGTGGTCGTCGTCGCCGAAGCCGGTCTGGCGGGAGGCGTCCGCCTGCCATGCGGAGGCGGGTTCGGGGCGGGAGCCATGGAGACGGCGAGGGTCGTTCCAGTCCGTCTCG
Source organism: Streptomyces sp. KR80 (assembly GCF_052245555.1). NCBI lineage: Bacteria > Bacillati > Actinomycetota > Actinomycetes > Kitasatosporales > Streptomycetaceae > Streptomyces > Streptomyces sp. KR80. The sequence goes on along the minus strand of NZ_JBQQCD010000014.1, from coordinate 134,846 downwards.
GCGGACTGCCGTACGTCCATCCGGCCGCGCGACCGTTGCTCCGGAAGCGCTGCACCGACACCCGGCCCGGAACCGGCCCCCGAGTCGGCCGACTCCTCGTCGAGGAACATCGGCCCGGTCTCCTCGGTCGCCTGTGCGGGGACATCGGGAGCGGAGGCGGTCTGTCGTTGGGGGGGCGGCGCAGCACCCTGGGGCGGCACGGGCATGTCCTCGCCGTCCTTCGGCGCCGGCCTGCTCGTACCCGGCACCCACGCGGCGCCGTTCCAGTACCGGATATATCCGGGGATGGACGGATCCGGGTAGTACCCGGGCAGGGGTACGTTCTCGCTGCCGCCACCGGGGGTCGTCATGTCCCCAACTCCCATCACCAAGCAACACCGCGACTGTCCACGGGCTACGCGTCGCACCTGCAGCGCGATCGGCGCGTACCTCCGCCTGTCCAAGGAGGACATTAACGAAGAACGGAGGGAGCGGTGGCAGCAGACCAACCGCGAGACGCCCGTCGAACAGCAGACTGAGGACGAGGAGGCCGAGCGCGGACACTCGAATGGGGAACGGTTCGCCAGGCTGTACGAGAATCCCGGCGCGAGCGCCGAGGAGCGCGACGAGGCGGGGCGCAAGCGCCGGCCGGAACCTTCGTCGGGCCACGCAACCCGCCCGCGGCGACTGCCCGGGGCCGGATCGGAGCGCCCGTTCCTGATCGTTCACGCATAGCAGACGCCGCGCACGGCCGGGCCTTTCCCGTCGAAATCGCCACCGTCGCCTGGGCGCAGGAAAAAACTTGAGAGATTTTCGCGAAACCGCGTCATCGACGCCGAGGTGTTCGGTCTCACCGTGTGCGGGCCCGTGTGCGGGGCCGCCGCACAAGGAAAGGACGACGTTCATGCACACCGTGGTGGAACGAGAGCTCGAGATCGACCTGGTGCTGTCGCCGGAGCGCAGCATCCCCGTCCCGGCCCGGCTGGCCTACCGCACGGACGACCCGTACGCCGTGCACATCACCTTCCACGTCGGCTCGGACTCCCCCGTCAGCTGGACGTTCGCCCGTGAACTGCTCGTCGAGGGCGTGTTCCGCGCGTGCGGGCGCGGGGATGTGCGGATCTGGCCGACGAAAGTCGACACGCGTAGCGTCGTCTGTCTGGCGCTGTCGTCGCCGGACGGCAACGCGCTGCTGGAGGCCTCTGCGGCGGCGGTGTCCGCATGGTTGGAGCGGACGCTGCGGGTGGTGGCACCGGGGCATGAGCAAGCGTGGCTGGCCATCGACCATGCCCTGCACGATCTGCTCGCCCCCGCCGGGTCCGACGATCAGCGGTCACGCGATCCCTGGCCCTCCGACGAGGCGCCGGAGGCCGGTGCGTGAAGGCTCGGGCGGCGCGGGATCGTTACTGCGACCGCGTGAGTGAGCTGCAGAGCGCAACGGGGTCTCAGAAGAGCTTGCCCGGGTTCAGCAGGCCGAGCGGGTCGAAGGTGCGCTTGATGCCGCGCTGCAGCTCCACCCCCACCGGCCCGAGCTCCCGTGCCAGCCACTCCTTCTTGAGTACTCCGACGCCGTGCTCGCCCGTGATCGTGCCGCCGAGTTCCAGTCCCAGGGCCATGATCTCGTCGAAGGACTCCCGGGCGCGCCGTGATTCGTCGGGGTCGGCGGAGTCGAAGCAGACGACGGGATGGGTGTTCCCGTCGCCGGCATGGGCGCAGACGCCGATGGTCAGGGCGTACTTCTGACCGATCGCCGCCGTGCCGTCCAGCATCGCGGCGAGCCGGGAGCGGGGTACGCACACGTCGTCGATCATGGTGGCGGGCCTGATCTGCTCCAGCGCGGTGAGCGAGAGCCGACGGGCCTGGAGGAGAAGTTCGGATTCGGCCGCGTCCTCGGCCGGTACGACCTGGGTGGCGCCCGCCGCATTGCACAGCGCGCCGACGGCCGCCAGGTCGGCGCCGGGTTCGGGGGTGTCGAAGGCGGCGAGCAGCAGGGCCTCTGTGGTCTCGGGCAGGCCCATGTTGGCCATCTTGTTGACCGCCTGGAGCGTGGTGCGGTCCATCAGTTCGAGCAGTGACGGGGCGTGGCCGCGCGCCATGATCTCGCACACGGCGGCGCAGGCGGTGGCCGCGGAGGGGAACTCGGCGGCGAGGACGAGTTGCGGCGGCGGGGCGGGCTTCAGGGCGAGCACGGCCCGTACGACGATGCCGAGGCTGCCCTCGGATCCGACGAAGAGTCGGGTCAGGTCGTATCCGGCGACGCCCTTCGCCGTGCGGCGGCCGGTGCTCAGCAGCCGGCCGTCGGCGAGGACGACGTGGAGGCCGAGGACGTACTCGGCGGTGACGCCGTACTTCACGCAGCACAGGCCGCCGGAGGCCGTGCCGATGTTCCCGCCGATCGTGCACTCCTCCCAGCTGCTCGGATCCGGCGGGTAGTAGAGCCCCTGCTCGGCGACGGCGCGGGAGAGCGCGGCGTTGACGACGCCCGGCTCTACGACGGCGATCCGGTCGACCGGGCTGATCTCCAGGATGCGGTCCATCCTGATGAGCGAGAGCACGATGCAGCCGTCGGTGGCGTTGGCGCCGCCCGACAGGCCGGTACGCGCTCCCTGCGGGACGACGGGAACGCGCAGCGCGGTGGCGGTACGCATCACATGCTGGACCTGGTCCACCGTGCGCGGCATGACCACGACGGCGGGAGCGCCGGCCGTGCAGAAACTGGCCATGTCGTGGGCGTAGGAGACCGTGATGTCCGGGTCGGTCAGCACGGCGTCGGCCGGGAGCCCGTCGCGCAGCATGTCGATCAGCTGATCCATGCCTCCACCCTCGCACTGACCGACCGGGGTGGAAAGCGCAGTCCAGGCCGGACGGAAGACCGACGATGCTCCGCCAAGCCGCCATCCACGATGCGCCCTTGGCCCCCGGAAGCCCCTCGACGACGTGCTGCCCCGGACCCTCCCGCGAGGGATCCGCTAGGAGGAGCTCTCCTTGTAGTACAGGGAGTAGGTTCGCCCGCCCAGGGGGCCGGAGGCGAAGCCCATGCACAGCCGGGGCGTGGTGCTCCGCAGCACCGCCAGGCCCTCCGGCTCCCGCAGAACGGGTTCTTCCGCGGCCCACGTCCGCTGCTCCTCCACGACCTGTGCGGTGCGCAGATCGATGGCGTGAAGCAGGGTGTCGCCACCGTCCGCGGACGGGTTGTCGGGGTCGTGGGCGGAGCCGATCATCTGGTACGCGTAGTTGCCGTACAGCGTCATTCCCTGGAAGGGCAGACCGAGTTCGGCGCCCGGCTGCGGGAAGTCGGTGAGCGGCCGGAATCTTCCGCGCACGAAGGCGTCGAGGTCGTAGAGCGCGTACCGCCGCCGACCGCGCGTCCGGTAGCGCAGGAGCACCCTGCGGCCGTGCAGGTCGAGGGCCACCGAGTTGGCGGTCGAGCCCGGCCGTGGGCGGTAGGTGACGACGCTGCGGTGGTCGCTGTGCAGCACGCCTCCCGCCACGTACCGGAAGCGGCCGATGGCGCGGCCGTAGCCGGAGGCCGGGTTGGCGTCGCACTCCGTCCACAGCGCGATGCCGCCGTCCGCCGTCTCCTCGACGCCCATCGCGCTGCCGTGCCCGAACCCCTTGAGGTACATGTGGCCCAGCAGGTCCCCGCTCCGGGAGAGCCGGTTCAGGACGAGGTCGCCCGCCTTGGAGCGCTCGGCGTGGGTGTATCTGCGCGACTCGCCGGGGAGGCGGACTCCGCCGCGCACCACCTGCAGCGCGTAGATGTGGCGGTGCCGCTCGTCGAACGCGAAGGACTGCATCACGGTCGTGTGGTGCAGCCGCTTGTCCTGGATCCAACGGGTGGCCGGTCCGCTCAGGTCGAAAGGCCCGTTCGGCGCTGGGGGCACGTAGCCGGGGGAGGCTTCGGCGGGGGCGGGCGCGGGGTCCCCGAGCACCACTGCCGCGGCCGCCCCCGCACCGAGGCCGAGCATCCTCCGGCGGCTCGGCTGCGCCGCCTGTGCATCACCGTGTCGTCGCATCAGAGCACTATCTGAGCCCGTGGCGGACGGATCGGGAGGACGGCGCACACGGCCGACCGCGAAGTTCATCCGTACGGGCCGACCTACGCCACACGGCCGCCACACGGCCGCCCCATGAGCCGCCCGTACGGGCCACGCGGACCGCCGTCGTCCACAGGCCGGTGGCAGCGAAGGCGGCGGGCCATCCCGGTGCCGGTCAGGCGTAACCGGACTCGATCGCGCGCGCCACCTGCCCGCAGCCGTCCTCGCCGGCGATCCGCGTTGCGATCTCCACCGCCCGTCGCCGGTAGGCCGGTTCACCGGTGACCCGCGTCAGGGCCGCCGCCAACCGCGCCGCGGACAGCCGCGGGTGCGGCAGCGCCTCCGGGCTCACCCCGAGCCGGACGAGGCGCGACGCCCACCACGGCTGGTCGGTCATGACCGGGACCGGGACGGCGGGGACGCCCGCCCGCAGCCCCGCGCCCGTCGTTCCGGCCCCCGCGTGGTGCACCACGGCCGCCATCCGGGGAAACAGCCAGCCGTGCGGGAGGCTGCCGACCGTGATGACGTCGTCGTCGTCGACCACCGACAGCCCCGCCCAGCCCGCCTGGACCACGCCCCGCACCCGGGCCCGGCGCAGTGCCCGTACGGCGATCTCACCGAGCTCTTCGGCAGACCTCGGCATCGTGCTGCCGAAGCCGATGAACACCGGTGCGGGCCCGGCGCCGAGGAAGTCGGTGAGGGTCTCGGGCGGCGTCCAGTCCGCGCACTGGTGGGGCCACCAGTACCCGGTGACGTGCAGTCCGGGGCGCCAGTCCACTGGGCGCGGCACCACGGTGGGGCTGAAGCCGTGCCAGACGGGCCAGCTCTGGCTCGCACGGCGGCGGCGCAGTTGGCGGGTGCTGCGGCAGGGCAGTCCGAGCCGGGTGTGGACACGCCGGTTCGCCGTGCCGTACAGGGCGTCGAAGGCCAGGTTCACCGCCCTGCCCAGCATCCGGTTGCCGAACCCCCGCCTGCGCAGGCCCATCACGCAGGGAGGAAAGGCCGACGTGGGGGCTTCCGGCTGCAGGTACGCCCCGGCGCTCGGGATGCCGTGGTACTCCGCCACCACCGCCCCGATGGGCGCGGTGATCGTGGACAGCAGCAGCAGATCCGCCTTCTCGTCGACGGCGTCGAGGATCCCGTCCACGAGCTCGGCCGCGGCGCGCCGGCCCGCACGCAGGGACGCGTACAGGCCGCCGGGCGCGTACCGGGTCCGCTCGAACCGGGTGTGCATACGCAGCAGTTGCTCGAACGGATCGGCCTGCAGGGGCCGCATCCGGAGACCGCAGCAGGACACGGCGGGGGCGAACTTCGCGTGGGTGACGAGCTCGACGTCATGCCCCTCGGCCAGCAGTCGGTGCGCCAGCCCGGTGTAGGGCGCCACGGAGCCGTACGTGCCGGCCGTGATGATCTGAATGCGCATGCCCTGGGCCAACGACGGCGTTCGGGGTGCGACACGCGGCGGTGCGCCGGCCGGGCTATCTCGGGGGCGGGGCAGCAGTGGCGGCCGGGGGCCCCACAGGTCAGGTTCCGTGGGGCCGCGAGCCCGGACGATCCTCCCCCAGCTACCGCTGGGGTGGGGGTCCCCCGGCGTCAGCTGGGGGACCCCCACGTCAGAGGTTGCCGCGCTTGGCCTGCTCCCGCTCGATGGCCTCGAAGAGCGCCTTGAAGTTCCCCTTGCCGAAGCCCATCGAACCGTGTCGCTCGATCATCTCGAAGAAGACGGTGGGGCGGTCCTGCACTGGCTTGGTGAAGATCTGCAGCAGGTAGCCGTCCTCGTCGCGGTCGGCGAGGATCTTCAGCTCGCGCAGCTGCTCGATGGGCACCCGGGTGTCGCCGACCCACTCGCCGAGGGTGTCGTAGTACGAGTCGGGGACGTCCAGGAACTGCACGCCGGCGGCGCGCATGGCCCCTACGGTCGCCACGATGTCGTTGGTGGCGAGCGCGATGTGCTGGACGCCCGGGCCGCCGTAGAACTCCAGATACTCGTCGATCTGCGACTTCTTCTTGGCGATGGCCGGCTCGTTGATCGGGAACTTCACCTTGCGGGTGCCGTCCGCCACGACCTTCGACATCAGCGCCGAGTACTCGGTGGCGATGTCGTCGCCGACGAACTCCTTCATGTTGGTGAAGTGCATGACGTTCTTGTAGAAGGCCACCCACTCGTCCATCTTGCCGAGTTCGACGTTGCCGACACAGTGGTCGATGGCCTGGAAGCGGCGCGGGCCCGGCTCGACGAGCGGGGCGGCTGGGACGAAGCCGGGGAGGTACGGGCCGTCGTAGCCGGTGCGCTCGACGAGGGTGTGCCGGGTCTGGCCGTAGGTGGCGATGGCGGCGAGGACGACCGTGCCGTACTCGTCCTTGACCTCGTGCGGCTCCTCCAGACCGGTCGCGCCGTGGGCGATGGCGTACTCGTATGCCGCCCGCGCGTCGGGGACCTCGACGGCGAGGTCGACGACGCCGTCGCCGTGCTCGGCCACATGTCCGGCGAGGAACCGGCCGCGGTCGGTCGTCGCCTTGATGACCGAGGTGAGGACGAAGCGTGCGGCTCCGGATTCCAGGACGTAACTGGCGGTCTCTCGTACGCCGTTCTCCGGTCCGGAGTAGGCCACGAGCTTCATGCCGAACGCCGTGGAGTAGAAGTGCGCGGCCTGCTTGGCGTTGCCGACCGCGAAGACGACCGCATCCATCCCCTTCACCGGGAAGGGGTCTGCCTGCCGTGCGGTGCCCGGGGTGTGATCAATGGTCTCAGTCATGACCTCAGGCTCTCGCCGCTCCACAAGGTGCGCAATAGTTGCCAGATCAGCTGGACATTCTGCATAGTCATCCCGGCGTGGCGTGAGACGTTCTGTACAGGATGCCCACCGAGAGGCAGGTCATGGGGATCGACGCACTGGACGGGCGGCTGATCGAGCTGCTCGCACACGAGCCGCGGATAGGCGTGCTGGAGGCCTCCCGGCGCCTCGGCGTCGCGCGCGGCACCGCGCAGGCCCGGCTGGACCGGCTGCAGGCACAGGGGGTGATCCGCGGTTTCGGGCCGGATGTGGATCCCGCGGCGCTCGGTTATCCGGTGACCGCATTCGCGACGCTGGAGATCAGGCAGGGGCAGGGCGCGGACGTACGGGCCCATCTGACCGGGGTGCCGGAGGTACTGGAGCTGCACACCACGACGGGGCACGGCGACATGCTGTGCCGCCTCGTGGCCCGCTCGAACGCGGATCTGCAGCGGGTGATCGACCGGGTGGTGGGCATCGACGGCATCGTGCGGGCGTCGACGGCGATCGTCATGGAGAATCCGGTTCCCCTGCGGATCATCCCGCTGGTGCGCCAGGCCTCGGAGGATCGCCGCCCCTGAGGCATGCGCCGCGGCGATCGAGGCACGCTTCGGCGCTGGTAGCCGCTCGACAGGCGGGAACCCTCCGGGCGGGGCCCGGGCTCGGTCAGCAGGCGGGAACCCTGCCGCCCGACTCCAGGGCCTTGAGTGCGTCCACGGCGCCTTTCAGGGTCGTGACCGGAATCAGCCGCAGGCCCTTCGGCAGCTCCGCCTCCGCGTCCGAGCACTCCTTCTCCGGAACGAGGAAGACCGTCGCACCGTCCCGCTTGGCGGCCTGGGTCTTCAGCGGGACCCCGCCCACCGCGCCGACCTCTCCGTCCGGTGAGATGGTGCCGGTCCCCGCGATCGTCCGACCGCCCGTCAGATCGCCGCCGCGGCCGTCCCCCGCCAGCTTGTCGACGATGCCCAGGGAGAACATCAGCCCGGCACTCGGGCCGCCGACGTCGGCGAGCCGCAGAGTGACACGTACCTCGTCCGGCGAGGTGCCCAGATGGCGAAGGGCCGCGTCGGTGGCGGCGTCCTGGGACTTCTGGAACTCGCGGACGTTGTGCCGCTCGATCTCCTCGGTGCTGTCCCCCACCGGATACACCGAGTCGCGCGGCAGGACGGCGCGGTCCGTCGCGAACCAGGCGTCGAGGACGTCGTCGAGGCCGACCTCCGCGTCCGGGCCGGTCGCGGCGATCGTCGTCATCCGCAGCTGCCCCGTCGTCGCCCGGCTCTCGGCGCCGGAGACGGTGATCACCGGCTTGTCCTGGTGGGCCCCGAGCACGTCCGCGGTCATTCCGGGCTGGGCGATCGAGAACGGCAGTGGAGCGAACGCGGCCACCCCGACCAGGGCGACGACCGGTGCGGCGCAGGCGGCGACGATCCGGAAGCGGGAACGGGCACGGATACTCCCCCGCGCTTCGCTGGGGGTCCCCCCAGTGCCGGGTGCGGGGGGAGAGACGGCTGGCATGACAGTGAATCTAGTCGACCGGGGCCGGCGGCATGGGGGTACCCCCAGCGGTAGCTGGGGGAGGATCAGCGGAGTGCGTCGGAGACCTCTCGCGCCGCCTCGACGACGCGCGGCCCGACCCGCTCCGGCACGGAGTCCGCGAGCATCACGACGCCCACACTGCCCTCCACCCCCGTCACCCCGAGCAGCGGAGCCGCGGCACCGCTCGCACCCGCCTCCAGCTCGCCGTGGGTGAGGCAGAAGCCTGGGTCGACGTCCGGGCTGCGGCGGGCGGCGAGTATCGCGCGGCCCGCGGCGCCCCGGTCGAGGGCGTGCCGGAAGCCGGCCCGGTAGGCCACGTGGTAGTCGGTCCAGGTCGGCTCCACCACGGCCACGGCCAGGGCCTCGATACCGTCGACGAGCGTGAGGTGGGCGGTGGCGCCGATGTCCTCGGCGAGGGAGCGCAGTGCGGGCAGCGCGGCCTCCCGGACGAGGGGGTGCACCTGGCGGCCCAGCCGTAGCACCCCGAGCCCGACCCGGGCCCGACCGCCGATGTCCCGGCGTACGAGGGCGTGCTGCTCGAGGGTGGCGAGCAGTCGGTAGACCACGGTGCGGTTGACGCCGAGCTTGTTGGACAGCTCGGTCACGGTCAGACCGTGGTCAGTGTCGGCGAGCAGCTTCAGGACCCTGAGTCCCCGGTCGAGCGTTTGAGACGTCTCGGCGGTCACGACGCCCCCTCTCGTATGAGTGACGGCGACTTCGGTGAGGATGCACTGCCGGTCCCGGCGGCAGGGCGCGGAGAAGCCGCCGGTCGCGTGGCACCGGCTGCGCTCCGCGGCGACGCTGCCACGGGGCGTGTGGGGTACCGGAAAGGTAGCGAGCTGTCCCGCTCAGCGGAAGAGTCCGTCCAGAATCCGGTCAACCCTTGTCCGATTTGCCGGTTTGAGAGGCGTGGGCTTCAGCCTGACGACGAACCGGCGGCACAGGACGAGAGCCACCGGGCACGCGGATCGACCCGGCGGCGACACACGGCTCCGACCTCCCGACGGACGGCATCCGGCCGCCCGGCGCACGCCCCGCCCAGCCCCGGGCAGGCGACAACTATGACAGCCCGGGGCCCCGGCTTCCGGCACTTCCGCCGCCCACCTCGGAGAGCCGCGCAGCCGGAGCCCACCGACCCCGCACGAGGCGGCGTCCGGCCCGGCTCTCACCGCGTCATGACTCCGCCAGCGCCGTACGGCGCCCTCCCGCGCGCCGTGGATCCGCTACGGGCCCGGCGTCCACCGGTATCCATGCGTCCACGGCCAGGCCGCCTCCGGGGTTGGGCCGCGCGGTCACCGAGCCGGCGTGGGCCGCCGCGATCGCGCGGACGATCGAGAGCCCCAGACCGGCTCCCGTGGTGGAGGCGGTGCGGTCGGCGGTCATCTGGCGGAATGGTTCGAAGAGTTCCGGGATGCGGTCGGCCGGTACGACGGGACCGGTGTTGCGGACGCCGATCCTGCCGTCACCGCCGATGGTGACGCCGACATGGCCGCCCGGGTGATTGTGGCGGATCCCGTTCTGCACCAGGTTGGCGAGCAGCTGATGGAGCAGGACGGGGTCGCCGAGGACCGTGCCGGCTTCGGCGGACAGCGCCACGGCGACATGAGCGGCTGCCGCCTCGGTGCTGAGTTGGTCCACGACGTCCCGGGCTGTCACGCCTAGGTCGACGGGGACGCGCTCGCCGAGCCCGCGTTCGCTGCGGGCGAGCGCGAGCAGCCCGTCGATGAGGTGCTCGGTGTGCCGGTTGACTGCGAGCAGGCGGGCCGCGATGGCCGGGATGTCATCCGGTGCCGCCTCGGGGAGGTCGATCTGCAGGGCGGCCCGCTGCATCGTCAGCGGGGTCCGTAGCTCGTGTGAGGCGTTGGCGATGAACCGGCGTTGGCTGTCGAAGGCGGCTTGAAGGCGGGCGAGCAGCTCGTCGAAGGTGTCGGCCAGTTCCTTGAGTTCGTCATCGGGCCCGGCGAGGGCGATGCGCTGGTGCAGGTCCTTCTCGGACAGTTGCCGCGCCTTCGCGGTGATCCGGTGCAGTGGACGCAACGTGCGGCCGGTGACGTACCAGCCGAGCAATACGGCGAGGACGGTCAGCAGCACCAGTGAAAGCCCGGACACCGTGAGCAGTTGGTGCAGCGCGTCGTCACGGATGCGTTGCGCGGCTCCCAACACATTGTCCTCAACCGCCAGGGCGAGGTCCGGTTCTTCAGGGTGCGGGTACGGCTCCGCCTGGGGTGGGTCGACCGGCTTGAAATCGGAGCCAGTCCCCTCGCTGTGGGGCTCAGCCACCAGCTTCTTGAGGCGTAGCTCGGAAAGGCTGAACGAAGCGATGAACCGCTCGCGGCCGACCCAGTAGATGATGGCGAGTGCGAGCCCGCCGACCCCGGCGAACAGCGCGCCGTACAGGGCGGTGAGCCGGATCCGTACCGTCGGCCGGGGAAGGATACGGCGCCACCGCTGTTTGTCCCGCCGGATGTGGTGGCCCGGCTGCCCGGTGCTGGCCATGCCGGTCAGATCCGGTATCCGGCGCCGGGCACGGTCACGATGACCGGCGGGTCGCCGAGCTTGGCGCGCAGCTTGCTCATGGTGATCCGCACGGCGCTGGTGAACGGGTCGGCATGCTCGTCCCAGGCGCGTTCCAGCAGCTCCTCGGCGCTGACCACGGCACCGCCGGCGGCCAGCAGCACATGCAACACGGCGAATTCCTTCGGTGCCAGCGAGAGCGTACGGCCGTCCCGGGTCGCTGTGCGGCGCCCGGTGTCCAGGCTGATCCCGGCTCTGCACAGGACCGGAGGCAGAGCAGGCTGGACCCGCCGCCCCAGCGCCTGCACGCGTGCGACCAACTCGTCGTACTCGAACGGCTTGGCCAGATAATCGTCAGCGCCCATCCGCAGCCCAGCCACGCGGTCCGCGAGATCCCCTGCCGCGGTCAGCATGAGAATGCGGCTGCACGCGCCGGCCTCGGCGAGCCGCCGGCAGATCTCGTCCCCGGACACCCCGGGAAGATCCCGGTCCAGGACGAGCACGTCGTAGTCATTGACCTCAAGCCGCTCCCACGCCGCATCACCGGTGTGGGCGATGTCGACCGCCATCGACCACCGCCGCAATCCGCGGGCGATGACCTGGGCAAGGTCCTGATGGTCCTCGACGACAAGTACGCGCATCCGGAAATCCCTCGCTGCGGCCGAAAGATGGGTGTTCCTGAAGACGAGCAACGGCCGGGCAGCGCGAGGCGTGCCCGGCCGTGCCCGTCATACCCGCGGTCCGTTTCTCACGGTGTTCTTCCGCTTTCGCACAGTGGCTGGACTAGCGGGCTGGCTTGACTGGCTCCCAGGGACCGTTTTCCTCACCCGGCTCACACTTGGTGACCTCCACACCACCATCGTCGGAGTGGGCGACCTTGATGCAATCGGGCTTGTCCTCCTTGGCGGAACTGGAATCGGTACGGGCGAACTTGCGGACGTCCTTGACGCCCGCATCGGGCTTGCGCTCCTCGGCGACCCGGGCACCGGTGTCATCGTGTTGCTGGGCGGCGGCTACCCCCGCGGCTCCACCCAGCACGGCCAGCCCAACCCCGATGAAAACGGCGGTGTTCGTGAATTTCCTGCGTATGTACATGAGCCTCTCCAAGGTTCCGTCTCCTGCTTCCGCGCCTCGATTTAGCGCGGCGACGGCGACCACGTTGGCAGGCTGACCGTTTCCGGAATGTTGCCACCGGCTCCCGCGGTCACGGTCGTTTCTGGCGCGAGCAAGAGGAGTTGGCCGGTGGGGACTCATGGGCGTGGTTCATCAGGATTCCGCAGCCGATGGCCGCGGAGCGGTGCGGAATTCGCCGGAGCAGCGGCGCCCCGGGTCAGCGCATGCGCGTGGCCCACTCCTGGACCTTCTTGATGCGCTGGCGGAGCTGACCCGCCGTCGCCTCCGCGCTCGGCGGCCCGCCGCACACCCGTCGCAGTTCGGTGTGGATGACCCCATGCGGCTTGCCGCTCTGGTGGACGTACGCGCCCACCAGGGAGTTGAGCTGTTTGCGCAGCTCCAGCAGTTCCTTGTGGGTGACCACCGGCCGCCGATCCGCCGGGAGTTCCAGCAGGTCCGCTTCGGCGTCCGGCTTCTTCCGGCTGTGCGCGATCTGCCGCGCCTGGCGTTTGCGCAGCAGCAACTGCACCTGGTCCGGCTCGAGAAGGCCGGGAATCCCCAGGTAGTCCTGTTCCTCCTCGCTGCCCGGATGGGCCTGCATGCCGAACTCGGCGCCGTCGTACAGCACCCGGTCGAAGACCGCGTCCGACTCCAGCGCCTCGAAGGGCAGCATGTCCTGCTCGCCGGTGTCCTCGTCCTGCTGCTTGTTGGCCTCGTCCATCTCCTTCTCGGACTCGGCGTACGGGTCCTCCTCGCCGTCCGGCTTCGGCTTGTCGAGCACATGGTCGCGCTCGACCTCCATCTCGCCGGCGAAGCCGAGCAGCGTGGGGATGGTCGGGAGAAAGACGGACGCGGTCTCGCCGCGCCGCCGGGACCGTACGAAGCGGCCGACCGCCTGCGCGAAGAAGAGCGGCGTGGAGATGGTCGTCGCGTAGACGCCGACCGCAAGACGGGGTACGTCCACGCCCTCCGACACCATCCGGACGGCGACCATCCACCGCTCGTCGGAGTGGCTGAAGTCGTCGATGCGCTGTGAGGCGCCGCTGTCGTCGGACAGCACGACCGTCGGCCCGGTGCCGGTGGTGTCGCGGATCAGCTTCGCGTACGCGCGCGCCGCGTCCTGGTCGGAGGCGATGACGAGACCGCCCGCGTCCGGGATCGACTTGCGCACTTCACTGAGTCGCCGGTCGGCGGCGCGCAGCACGTTCGGCATCCAGTCGCCGCGCGGATCCAGCGCCGTACGCCAGGCCTGCGACACGGCGTCCTTGGTCATCGGCTCGCCGAGCCGCGCCGCCAGTTCGTCGCCGGCCTTCGTCCGCCAGCGCATGTTCCCGCTGTAGGAGAGGAAGATGACGGGCCGGACGACACCGTCGGCGAGCGCGTTGCCGTAGCCGTACGTGTAGTCGGCCGCCGATCGCCGGATGCCGTCGTTGCCCTCCTCGTACTGGACGAAGGGGATCGGATGGGTGTCCGACCTGAACGGCGTGCCGGTGAGGGCGAGTCGGCGCGTCGCCGGCTCGAAGGCCTCCAGACACGCCTCTCCCCAGGACTTGGAGTCCCCGGCGTGATGGATCTCGTCGAGAATGACCAGGGTCTTCCGCTGCTCGACGCGGTTGCGGTGCAGGATCGGCCGCACGCCGACGCCCGCGTACGTCAGCGCGACGCCGTGGTACTCGCGGCCCAGCGGCCCCGCGCTGTACTCCGGGTCCAGCTTGATCCCTATCCGCGCCGCCGCCTCCGCCCACTGCTTCTTCAGGTGCTCGGTCGGCGCGACGACGGTCACCTGCTGCACGACGTGGTGGTGCAGCAGCCAGGAGGCGAGCGTCAGCGCGAAGGTGGTCTTGCCCGCACCGGGTGTCGCCACCGCGAGGAAGTCCCGCGGCTGCTTCTGGAGGTAGCGCTCCATCGCGCCCTGCTGCCAGGCGCGCAGCTTCCCGGCCGTACCCCAGGGGGCACGGCCGGGAAAGGCGGGTGAGAGGTGGTGGGAGGAGGTGGTGGTAGTCACGGTCTCCCATTCGGGCTCTCGGGTACGTACGACAACCGGGCCACCCTACCGGCGGCCGGGTCACCGATTCGTCCGCCCTCGCGGCCTGTGCCGCCAGTGCGACACGGCTCACACGGCGGCGGGCAGATCCCGCGGTCTGCGCGGGACTTCGCTCACATCCGCCGGCTCCCGAGCGGCCTCAGGCTCGTCACGGGCACTGGCTCATTCCTGCGGTCCGGCAGAGGCGGGCCGGGCGGGCGCCGACGGTGCACGGCGCAGCGGGGCGGCTGCGCCCTTGCGCACCTCGGACGGATTCATCCCGAACCAGCGGGTCACCGCGCGGCGCAGCGTCCGCGCATCGCTGAAGCCCAGCAGCTCGGCGACCTTGCCGAACGGCAGGTCCCCGGTGGTCAGCAACTCCTCGGCACGCACCAGGCGTACGGAGTCGACGAGCGCCTCGTACGTGGTCCCGCACTCGGCGAGCCGCCTGCGCAGGGTCCGCTCGCTCATCGCCCGCGCCTGCGCCTGCTGCGTGAGCGGCGGCACGTTCGGCAGACTGCGGGCGACCGACACCTCCAGGCCCTCGACCAGGTCCTGCCGCTCGCGCCCGAGCGTGCGCGCCGAGTCGAGCAGCCCTACGACTTGGGCGAGGGTGTAGGCGTCCGCGCCCGGCAGGGGGTGTTCCAGCCATTCCGCGCCGAAGACGAGCCGGTCGTCCCGCGCGCCGAAGGAGATCGGGCAGCGGAAGTACCGTTCGTACTCCTCCGCGTAGGCGGGGCGCGGATGCCGTACGACGACGGCGTGCGGAGCGAAGCCGTCGTGCAGGGCGCCCCTGATCAGCGCCACGATGCTGCTGAACGCCTCCTCGATCAGGAACGTCTGGAGCCCGGAGTCGGTGTAGCGGGCGGTCGCGAGGATCGCCGCTCCGCCGGGTAGGGCCTCCAGGCGGTAGTCGAGCATGGACCCCGTGATGCCGTGGTAGCGCACACCGAGGGCGACCGCGTCGTACAGCCGGGGGCAGGCCTGCAGACCGAGGCCGACCAGGCCCCAGGCGGTCAAGTGCTGTCTGCGGCCCACGGCCAGGCCGAGTGCGGGATCGGCCAGTTCGCTCATGGCCTCTCTGATGACCCGGCTCCCCTGCCGGTAGGACACCCGCAGGCCCACGACGCTCAGCGCGGCCTCGCTGAGTCCGGCGCGGCGCAGCGCGGGTCCCAGGTCGTGCCCCCGCTCGGCGGCCACGATGCTGAGATAGCGCAGCAGATGTGGTGTGATCGTCGCCGAGCCGTACCGTGGGTCGGCCCGCGCCTCGGCAGGCGGCCGGACAGGAGGCTGAAGTCGACGCGGAGGACGCGGCACCCTGCACCTCACCTCCCGGTGGCGCCGTGGACAGCGGCTGCCACTGTAGGTGCTCCGGGCCGCGGGCGGACAGGGTCCGTGGCCGCTGAAGACCCGGTTGCTGTCCGGTCCGGTCCTCTTCGCCGCTCACCGGTGGGCCGTACCGTCATCGCCGTATGCGGCCTGACGGGCCTGACGCCGATGACCTGACGCACTGTACGTCATCAGGCCTCGTCCGGCCGTACCCGATCGGCCTCGCTTCCCCAGCCACCTCCCCCAGCTAGCTCTGGGAGGGGCCCTCAGGGAGGTGCCACCCCCACAGGAGAGCAGGCATGCGTTCCCCCAGCAGACGAGCCAGAACCCTCTCCGTGCTGCTCGCCGGCGCGCTCGGGGCGCTGAGCCTGGCAGCCATACCCGGCCTGGAACGGGCCGGCGCCGCACCCACGGGCGAGCCGACGACGTACCTCATCGGCCGGGGCATCTCCGACGTCACCGGGGAGGCCGCCGAGGTCGGAATGATGGGGTACTCCAGTTTCGACCAGAAGGCGACCGGTATCCACCAGCGCCAGCGCTCCCGGGCGTTCATCGTGGCCGACCGGGACAGCGGCAAGCGCGTCGTCTACGTCAACGCCGACCTCGCCATGATCTTCCAGGCGGTCCAACAAGCGGTGCTCGGCAAGTTGAAGGAGCGGTACGGCTCGCTGTACAGCGAGCAGAACGTGCTGCTCTCCGCGACTCATACGCACGCGGGCCCGGGCGGCCACTCCCACCACCTGGCGTACAACCTGGCGTCCCTCGGCTTCCAGAAGGCCACCTTCAACGCGATCGTGAACGGCATCGTCGAGTCGGTCGCCGAGGCCCACGAGGACCTCAAGCCGGGCACCATCAGCCTGGGCAGCGGCAAGCTCACCAACGCCAGCGTCAACCGCTCCAAGGTCGCGTTCGACAAGAACCCCGAGTCCGACAAGGCCGCCTTCCCCGGCGCCATCGACCCGGCCATGACCGTGCTGCGCTTCAAGCAGGGCGACAACGATGTCGGCTCGATCAACTGGTTCGCCACCCACAACACGTCGATGACCGGCAAGAACACGCTGATCAGTGCGGACAACAAGGGCTATGCGGCGTACGAGTGGGAGCACGACCACGAAGGCGTGCGCTACCTCGAGGACAAGAAGGGCTTCGTCGCCGCGTTCCCCAACACCAACGCGGGCGACATGTCACCGAACCTGAACCTGAAGCCGGGATCGGGGCCGACCGAGGACGAGTTCGAGAACACCCGGATCATCGGCGACCGCCAGTTCAAGAAGGCCCAGGAGGTCTTCAACGCCGCGGACACCGCGGTCAGCGGCAGCGTGGACTCCCGTCTGCGGTACGTGAACATGGAAGAGGTCCGCGTCGACGGGAAGTACACCCCCGACGGCAAGGAGCACCGCACCTGCCCCGCCATGGTCGGCGCCTCCACCCTCGCCGGCAGCGTCGAGGACGGGCCCGCCATCCCCGGGTTCACCGAGGGCATGAACAGCCCGGTCGCCAAACTGCTCGAGCCCTGGCACATCGACCCGCCGGAGTGGCTGGTCGGCTGCCAGTACCCCAAGGCCAACCTCGTGCCGACCGGGATGATCTCCGTCGGCGCACCCGCCACCCCGAAGATCCTGCCGGTGCAGATCGTCAAGATCGGCCAGTTCTATCTGGTGGCGGGCCCGGCCGAGTACACCATCGTCTCCGGCCTGCGCATCCGCCGTACGGTCGCGCAGGAGCTCGGCGTACCGGTCGAGAACGTGCTGATGCAGGGCTACGCCAACGCGTACAGCCAGTACGTGACGACGCCCGAGGAGTACGACCTGCAGCAGTACGAGGGCGGCTCGACGCTCTACGGCAGGCACACGCTCCCCGCCTATCAGCAGGAGTTCGCCCGGCTCGCCGCCTCGTTGAAGGACGGCAGCGCCATCGACCGCGGTCCGACCCCGCCCGACCACTCGGACAAGCAGGTCAGCCTGCAGACCGGGGTGGTCATGGACAACCCGCCGTCCGGCACGTCGTTCGGCGATGTGCTGACCGAGCCCGAGGAGTCCTACAAGCCGGGCCAGACGGTCAAGACCGAGTTCGTGACCGGCCACCCGAAGAACAACCTGCACCGGGGCGGCACGTTCCTCGAGGTGCAGCGGCTGGTGGACGGCACGTGGGTGCGGCAGCTGGACGACGGCGACTGGGAGACCAAGTACCGCTGGATCCGGACCAATGGGCTGACGGGCACCTCGAAGGCGGCCATCTCCTGGGAGATCGCGCCGGACACCCCGTCGGGCACGTACCGGATCGTCCACTTCGGGGACTCCAAGAGCATCTTCGGCAAGATCACTCCGTTCAACGGCAGCACGCGGAAGTTCACCGTGGGCTGACAGCCGCCCCACCCCCAGCCAGAGGCCCGCCGACCCCCCACCCGGCGGGCCTCTCCCCTGCGTGGCCCCGGCTTCCGTCCGGGGCGCTGCTCCACCCCGGCACCGCCGGATGGTGCAACTCGCTCACTCGCTCATGACTGGCTCAGCTCGCGGCGAAGCTCCCGGAGAGCTTCGGCGATCACGGCGACCTCCTCCGTCTTGCCGGAGGCGATGTCGATGACCAGGTCGTAGGCGCGATCCTGGTCGACGTCCACCATCTCCGCTCGGTTCGCGTCGAGGAAGACGACGGTGCACAGCCACGCAGTGCGCTTGTTGCCGTCGACAAACGGGGGGTTCAAGGCCAGCGATTGCAGCAAGGCTGCCGCCTAGCGCGGTGGTACCAGACTGGTACCGGTTCCCGGGAAGTGCCTGCCCTGCCCTCAGGCACCCGCTGGTGGCGCCCCGCGGACGCGGGCGTTCGGCTTCGAAAGTGTGAGGATGCGTGTGATCGTCTGGGTGAACGGCGCCTTCGGCAGTGGGACGCTGGTTGCTGCGCAGTTTCCGCAGTGGGCAGGCCTTCCCGTCGAGCCGGTCGACTCCGCCGGCACATCCAACGCCATGCACCGGCTGGGCGAGGACATGGTCGTGCGGCTCCCCCGCATCGCAGGTGCCGCCAACGATGTGGAGAGGGAACACACGTGGCTGCCACGGCTGGCCCCGCCGCTTCCGGTTGCCATTCCCGTGCCGCTGGGCAAAGGTGCGCCTGCTGAGGGCTATCCCTGGCACTGGTCCGTCTACCGCTGGCTCGACGGTGAGAATCCGATCGTCGGGCGTATCGCCGAACCCGGCTTGCTCGCAGAGGATCTGGCGGAGTTCGTCGCCGCGTTGCACCGGATCGATCCCGCAGACGGGCCTCCCTCCTACCGCAGTGAGCCCTTGGCGACGCGGGACGCGGCGACCCGCGCCGCGGTCGCGGAACTGCGTGGAATCGTCGACACCGACGCGGCGACCGCCGCATGGGACGCAGCCCTGCAGGCCCCCGCGTGGCCCGGCCCGGCAGTGTGGATCCATGCAGACCTGCAACCGGGGAATCTGCTGATGGTCCATGGTCGGCTGAGCGCCGTCATCGACTTCGGGTGCCTGGGCGTGGGCGATCCCGCTGTCGACCTGATCGTGGCGTGGTACGTACTGCCTACTGAAGCGCAGGGCACCTTCCGGGCCGCGCTAGGAGTTGATGATGCGACCTGGGCGCGAGGTCGCGGCTGGGCACTGTCGATCGCGCTCCTCGAATTGCAGTACTACCGAGACACGAACCCGGTCATGGCGGCCGTCGCACGACGCGTCATCCACGAAGTTCTCGCCGATCACGAGCACGCCGGATGACATCGGCCCTGAAGAATGTCAAGGCAACCCGGGCGGTCCAGCCCGGTGGCAGCTCACCCGGCCGCTGGGCGAGGTCGGCTCAACTCGTCTTCGGCGGTCGTGTAGCGGCGGCACGTTCCTCGAAGTGCAGCGGCTGGTGGACGGCGAGCGGCGCCCCTCTCGGCAGAACCGGCCGAAGGTACTGACCCCGAGTCAGCCGACCGGCGCCCCCGGGGTGTCCTGCTTCTCCATCGCGCCGGACCAGGTGCGCCCTGGGGGGTAGCCGACGAACCTGCCGAAGAGCAGCGCGGCGGCCGTGGCGGCGAGCACACCCGGCACCATTTCGTAGACGCCTGTCTCGAGCGGCCCGAGGAGTGGGTCGATGCGCTTCCACAGGACGACGGTGACCGCACCTGTCACGATGCCGGCCATCGCTCCTGCCCTCGTCATGCGCGGCCAGTAGAGCGACAGCACGATCACCGGGCCGAAGGCGGCGCCGAAGCCCGCCCACGCATACGCGACGATGTCGAGCACGGCGCCGCCGCTGCGGGCGATGGCGTAGGCGACCAGTGCCACGGCCACCACCGTGGCGCGTCCGGCCACCACCAGTGACGCATCCGAGGCCCGCCGGTGGAGGAACGCCCGGTAGAAGTCCTCGGTGAGGGCGGTCGCCGACACCAGCAGTTGGCTGTCCGCGGTGGACTTGATCGCGGCCAGCACGGCCACCAGCAGGATGCCCGCGACCCACGGGTTGACCAATTCCGCGGACAGGGTGATGAAGACGGTCTCCGGGTTGTCCAGCGGCTCCTTCAGCGCAGCGATCCCCACCAGTCCCGTAAGCGAAGCACCCGCCAGCACGACGACCACCCAGCCCACACCGATACGGCGAGCCATGGGGATCTCCCGTGTGCTGCGAATGCTCATGAAGCGGACCAGGATGTGAGGCTGGCCGAAGTAGCCGAGCCCCCAGGCGAGCAGGGATATCACCGCGACGGTACCGAGCGGCTCGCCGGCCGCCCACCCGCCGCCGTCGAAGTCGGCCTTCGCTCCCATGTCCAGCAGTGCCCCGCTCTTGTCGGCGAGCGCACCCTGAAGCACATCGAAGCCCCCCAGCAGCCCGATACCGGTCACCGGGAGGGCGATCGCCGCCAGCAGCATCAGCGTGGCCTGCACCGAGTGCGTCACGCTCACGCCGCGGAAACCGCCGATGAAGGTGTAGACGACGATCACCACGGCGAAGACGGTGAGCGCGAAGTCGAAGCCGCCCCCGAAGATCTCCTCGAACAGCACGCCGCCGGCCAGCAGGCCGCTGGCGACGTAGACGGTGAAGAACACGACGATGACGGTCGCCGAGACGATACGGAGAACCCTGCTGGTGTCCTCGAACCGCTCCTCCAAGTACGCCGACAAGGTCACGGAGTCGTCGGCCAGCTCGGTGTAGGTGCGCAGCCGCGGTGCGACGAACCGCCAGTTGAGGTAAGTACCGATGACCAGACCGACGGCGATCCAGGTGGCGCCGATCCCGCCTGCGTACACGGCACCGGGCAGCCCCAGGAACAACCAGCCGGACATGTCGCTGGCCCCAGCGGACAGGGCGGCCACCGGAGCACCCAGTCGGCGCCCGCCGAGAGCGAAGTCGGAGAACGTGGTGGTTTCCTGATAGGCCCAGATACTCACCATGACCATGGCGAGCAGGAAGATCCCGAAGGTGATCATGACCGGTACGGTGAGGACTAGCATCCGCTTCTCCCTTGGCGCAGGCATGGTCGTCACACGGGGACTGCCTCACCGTGTCGGAGACCCCGGAGGTTAGGCGCAAGGGAGCGCGCCGACAATACGGATAACCGAGATGGAGCGGGACGGTTCGCCGGACCGAAAGGGCCGCGGACGCTGGACCACCTCTTCGCGTACGGCTCGCGTCGAGGCTGTGGGCGGCCCCGCGAAGGACCTGGCTCCCAGCGGTGCGGCCACCACCCGGGTGTGGTCAGCCGCACATCCGTCGCCAGACGGTGGACTGTGGCCGAGTCATCATGCGCTCCGCCCGCGAGGCACGCCGGGCGCGCCATGAGCGTCCAGGAGCCGCACCGCGATCAACAGCTCCACGACGTCGGCGAAACGGCGCAGATCGCACCCGGTGCGCTCAGCGATCCGCTCCAGCCGGTAGTACGCGGTGTTGACGTGCATGTGCAGCCGCTGCGCCGCGATCTTGGCGTTGAGGTTGCTCGCGGTGTACTCGAGGAAAGTCGCGATCAGGTCGCCACCGCGGGCCAGGTCCTCCTCGACGAAGCGGTACACCTCGGGCCGGATCAGCCGCCGGGCGGTCTCGTCGTGACGCAGCACCAGGTAGTCCAGGCTCGAGAGCAGCGGGAGCGCGACCACCCCGGGCGTGCCTCCGAGGCCGTCGCGAGCGGCACAGGCCTCGGCGTACGCCTCGGGGACCTCGGCGAGCCCGGCATGAACCGTGCTGATACCCAGCATGAAGCGCCAGCCCTGGCGCTCCAGGTCAGGGATCACGCGCTGGAGATTCTTCACGGCCCCCGCCGACCCGCCGGCCGGCACCGGCGCGATGCCGACGATCTCGTCCTGTCGGACCACGGTGAAACCCTGTGACGCGAGCCTGCGCAGCACGGTCACCGCGTCCTGCAGTGTCCGGTCGTCCGCCAGGGGAAGCGCTGGCGTTCCCGAGGCCACGACCAGCCGAACGCCTGGCTCGAGCCCTGCCGCGCTCAGCATCGCGTGCTTCGGGCCGGGTGGCACGTCCCGACGGGCCATCAGGTCCTCGAGCAGGTCCCGGCGGATCCGGTCACTCTCGGCGAGCTGATGCTGCTGAGCGTACAGATACATCTCCGCGCCGACCGAGGTTCCCACGTCGACCCCTTGCATGACCTGCTCCACGAGGGACAGCGCCGCGTCACGCGTCCGGGGGTCGTCCCCCGCCGCGTCGAGCACGGCCCTCCAGAAGGTGAGCTGCCCCACCTGGGAGGCATGAAGGAAGTCGGACAACGAGATGCCCTGCCGAATGCGGCGCACGGCCTGCGATTCAGTGACCGGAAAATCAGCGCGCTGCACGGGTCTGCCCTCCCGCAGACTTGCCAGCAGGACACGGAAGATGGCGCCGACATGCATGGTCACGTCAGCACGGAGCCGTTCCTCCGGGCAGGCCGGGTACGCGGGCACCTGCTCCCAGATCGCGTCCACCGCGGTGGCGACCACTCGGTCGAATGAGGCCTCGATCGCAGCGACGATGCGACCGACCGGCTCGACGCTGGTATCCGCCGCTTTCATGGGCATGCTCCGTCGCACTTCCGGGCCGACGAGCGGGCGGCTGGCTGAATCGGTTTTCAGGCTACTCCCCGGGGTTGTGACCCGACCACAAGCCGACCATCGGCATTGTGTGGGTGAGCCATCATGCGCGAAGGGTCACATACTGCGACATTCATAACGAGAGCGCCGTATAGCCGTATGAAGCGCCGCATCCAGTCCCAGGCAGATGTGCTCCATGTACCGCCAGCAGGAACCGAACAGCCCCACGGGCGCCCGCCAGGGTGGCCCAGAGCCACGCGGCCGGGGCAACCCGGCGAGTACCGGAGCCGTCCCACATGGGCGCCCAGCCGTCGTACCCTCGCGGGACTCCTCATGGGTCGTGACGCATCACCCGACAGAACCACGGCAGGCACGGCAGCTGACGCGGCACGTACTGGTCCACTGGGCTCTCCCCGAGCATTGCGAAACAGCGGAGCTGCTGGTCAGCGAAATCGTCACCAATGCGCTGACCCATGGCAACGGTCCCGTCAGGCTGTACCTGAGGTGCTGGCACGGCACACTGCGCTTCGAAGTGACCGATTGCTGCGCAAGCATCCCTCAGATCCGTCCGCTCTCGCCGGACAGTGAGGAGGGGCGCGGCCTGCATCTGCTCGAGGTGCTCGCCCGGCAGTGGGGCGTCCGGGGCCTCGGCGACGGCAAGATCATCTGGTTCGAATTGGCGACCTGCGCCGTGCGGGGCTGCTGCCGCCCTTGACTCGGTGACGACCGCTGTGGCCCGGACGCTGCGCGCCCCGCTGAGCGACAGGTAGTCGTGGGACGCGCGGACGCGTCCGGGTGGCCCCCCATGGACCACCCGGACGCGGTCGGTCAGCGTCAGTCGTCGCTGGGCATCAGCCGGTGAAACCGGCGGTGATCTTGGTGAACTCCCAGTTGCTCTGGCTGATGCCGGAGCAGTTGCTGGTGACCCCGCCACCCGGGCACGGGCGGTCGCGGTTGACCGACCAGAAGGAGAGCCGGGCGATGCGCTGCGAGTTCGCCCAGTCACGGATCTTGGTCCAGGTCTCCGGGCTGGTCAGCTCCTGCTGATCGCTGAGACCGTTCATTCCCGAGATGCCGATGTGCGCGTAGGCCGTGGCGTCCGACCAGCCGAAGGTGCTCTTCAGCTTGGCCTTCAGCCCTTCGGTCGCGTTGACGGTGTTGCCGTACATGTCCGCACCGCCGCCGAAGTCGAACGGCATGATCGTGAACACATCGATGTCCGCCTGCAGCGCCGAAGCCTGCTCGATGAGCCGGTTGCCCCACCAGCCCGGGCCACTGGTGGAGGTGCCGAAGGTGAGGATCGTCTTCAGCCCCGGGTTGTTCTGCTTGACGATCTTCAGGGCGGTGAGGATCCGGTCCTGGACCGTCGCGTTCTCGAACTCGTCGGTGTTCTCGATGTCGACGTCGATCACCTTGAGGTTGTAGGCGTCGATCACCTTCTGGTAGGCACCGGCCAGCGCCTCAGGGGTCGAGCAGTTCGGGCCGAGCTTGTTGCCGCTCCAGCCGCCGATCGAGGGAACGATGTCCCCGCCCGCGCCGCGAATGGCGTTGATGGTGCTCTGGTCCGTGCCGCCGGTGAGCGCACGCTGTCCGTCCCAGGCCGGGTTGCAGCCGCCGGAGGAGAGGATGAAGGCCATGGTGTACCACTTGATGCCGGTTTCGCTCATCACCGAGGTGGCGCTCGGCGGATCGCCCCAGCCGAGGTAGAGATACGGAGCGGCCTGCTTGAAGTCGGCACTGCCGCCGCCGCCCGCGCTCGTGGTCACACTCACCGAGGACGAGGCCGGCGAGAGGTTGCCCGCCTCATCACGGGCCTTGACCGTGAAGCTGTAGGAGGTGCTGGCATCGAGGCCGGAGACCGTGGCGCTGGTGCCGGTCACCGTGGTGGCCAGGGTCGAGCCCCGGTAGACGTTGTAGCCGGTGACACCGACGTTGTCGGTGGCGGCGTCCCAGTCCAGCGAGACGCTGGAGGACGTCTTGCCGGTCGAGCGCAGATTCGTCGGGGCCGTGGGCGCCTGGGTGTCTCCGCTGCCTCCGCCGCCGGGACCGTCGAGGCTGACGTCATCGGCGTAGTAGGTGCCCTGGGCGTACCAGCCGTGCAGGTAGATCTCCGCGCTGGTCTGCGAGGCGCCGGTGGTGAAGGAGACGGACAGTTGGGTGTAACTGGCCGCGGACGGGGTCCAGGTGGAGGATCCGCCGTTCACCCCGAGGTAGACGTAGTTGCCGCGCACCCAGGCGGAGAGTGTGTAGGCGGTGTTGGGCTGCACCGAGACGGTCTGGGTGCACTTGGCGTGGTCGCTGGAGTCGGCGGCACCGGCCAGGGCCTTGCTGCCGCTGTGGACGGGGCTGCTGACCACTGAGCCCAGCCCGCCGGAGCAGGACCAGGGGGACAGGGACCCGCTCTCGAAACCGGAGTTGGTGAGCAGATTGGCGGCTTGGGCCGTACCCGGCAGCAGGGTGAGCGCTCCGGCGGCCAGCAGTGCCGAGCCAAGACAAGCCAGCAGTCGCTGTCTGATACGTCTGGTGCGTCTGGTACTTGGAGTACTCACGGGGGGCCTCCCGAGGAGGAGTGGAGAAGGAGGACGGTGGACACCGGCGCCCACAGGGCGGGGTGTGACACCCGGGATGAGGGGGCGCTTACGGCATGGGCATGCCACACCGTGCGCCATGAAGGACGGAGAAGGGTCGAGCAACCCTCTCCGGGAGACGGGAGCAGGCCGGGCCACAACTGGTCTGGACCTGTGAGATCGGATTGAAGCGGACGCTCCGTCCGACCGTCAATAGCCGTGCCCATAGTCATCCGCGCGGGATGAGGGCCATGCGTCGCGCGAGCCGGTGCACCCGCCGACACATGCGAACTCCTTGCACGCTCGCCCTGGTATCGCGGAGGTTCAGGGGCGGTTCACGCTCGCCCGGACACGGTCGTACCGCACGGCGGTACGGCAGAGGCGTCGGCCGAAAGGTCAAGTGACGGCAAAATCCAGCGGGGTTGGTCCATCCCGTTTCAGCAGCAGAAGCATTGGCAAACCCGACCCGCCGCCCCTATTGGTCCAGTCCTTTCTGCTGCCAGATTGTTGACGCGCCAACGACAGCTCGGTGTTCTGTAACCGGTACCGCAGTACAGAACGTCCGGTGCCGCGGGCCCGCCGCGACAGGGTCCGCCCGCGGACACGGCCCGCCCTCACCCCCCTCACATCAAGGAGAGCCGTGTCCACCCGACTCAGATCGATATCGCCGACCCGGCGGCTTCGACGACGACTCACCGCCGTCCTCACCGCACTCGTCCTCGCACTGGCCGGCTTCGTCGGCCTGGCTCCCCCGACGCAGGCCGCGGGTGCGCTCACCGCGTCCTTCACCAGCGCCGACAACGGCTCGTGGTGGAAGGGCACCTTCATCGTCAAGAACAACAGCAGCGCATCGGTCGATGGATGGACGCTGGAGTTCGACCTGCCGTCCGGAGTGACGGTCAGCGAGCACCACAACGGCACCGCGACCGTCAACGGCTCGCACGTCACCGTGACTCCCGCCTACTACAACAGCACCGTCCCGGCCAACGGCAGCACCGAGCCCTACAGCTACTGGTTCGTCGCCTCCGGCCCGATCGCCGAGCCGACCGGCTGCCTGATCAACGGCGACAAGTGCGACGGCAGCCCCGCCAAGCCTCCCGCCGCGCCGACCGGCGTAACCGTCACCGACACCACGGCCCGTACGGTGAGCCTGAAGTGGAGCGCGTCCGCCGCCGGCGACCACCCCGTCGCCTCCTACGAGGTGCTGCGCAGCGGCACGGTCGTCTCCGAAACCGCCACCACCTCGGCCACCGTCCGCGATCTGACTCCGGCGACCAGCTACAGCTTCACCGTCCGCGCCAAGGACACCCGCGGCAATCTCGGCGAGCCCAGCGCCCCCGTCACCGCGACCACCGTCGACCCGGCGACCGACACCGTCCCGCCGACCGCGCCCGGCAACCTCCGTGCCACTGCGAAGACCTCCAGCACCGTCTCCCTCGCCTGGAACGCGGCCACCGACAACAACCGGGTCGCCGGCTACGACGTCTACCGGGGCTCCACCCTGGTCACCAGCGTCCCGGCGGACACCCTGACCAGCACGGTCACCGGCCTGGCCCCCGCCACCCGCTACGAGTTCACGGTCAAGGCCCGCGACGCCGCCGACAACGCATCCCCGGCCAGCAACACCCTCGCCGTCACCACCGACGACCCCGTCGGCGGCGGCAAGTACGCCAAGGTCGGCTACTTCGCCCAGTGGGGCATCTACGGCCGCCAGTACTTCGTCAAGAACCTCGACACCTCCGGCGCCGCCGCCAAGCTGGACGTCATCAACTACGCCTTCGCAAACATCGACCCGGTCAACCACACCTGCCTGAACGGTGTCGTCAAGGGTGTCTCCGGCAACCCCCAGGACCCCAACGAGGGCGACGGAGCGGGCGACGCCGAGGCCGACTACGGCCGAGCCTTCGCCGCGTCCCAGTCCGTGGACGGCGTGGCCGACGACGGCTGGGGCAAGCTGCGCGGCAACTTCAACCAGCTGAAGAAGCTCAAGGCCAAGCACCCGCACCTGAAGATCATGATCTCGCTCGGCGGCTGGACCTTCTCCAAGTACTTCTCGGACGCCGCCGCCACCGACGCCTCCCGCAAGAAGTTCGTGAAGTCCTGCATCGACATGTACATCAAGGGCGACCTGCCCGTGTACAACGGGGCGGGCGGACCGGGCGTCGCCGCCGGGATCTTCGACGGCATCGACCTCGACTGGGAGTGGCCGGGCTCCCCCGACGGTCACCCCGGTAACCACTGGAGCCCTGCGGACAAGGCCAACAACACGGCTCTGATCGCAGAGTTCCGCAAGCAGCTCGACGCGCTGGGCGGCGAGCACAAGCTGCTCACCGCCTTCACTCCCGCCGACCCGAAGAAGATCGACGCGGGCTGGGACCTGTCACAGATCTTCAGGTACATGGACTTCGCCAACGTCCAGGGCTACGACTTCCACGGTGCGGGCAGCGACAACTCCTGGGAGCCCAAGCGCGCCGGTCACCAGGCCAACCTCTACCCCGATGCCGAGTCGCCGTACAGCAACGACTTCAGCATCGACGGCGCCGTGAAGGTCTATCTCGACGCCGGGGTCTCCCCGCGCAAGCTGACCATCGGCTTCCCGTTCTACGGCCGTGGCTGGAAGGAGGTCGCCGACGGAGGCGTCAACGGCGAGTGGCAGGCCGCGAACGGCGCGGCACCGGGGCAGTTCCCGGAGGAAGCCGGCACCCGTGGCTATCACAACCTGATCAGCAGCGTCCCCGGACTCACGGTCCACCACGACGCCCAGTCGGTGGCCACGTACGGCTATACGGGACCGGGCGGCCAATGGTGGTCCTTCGACGACACCTGGTCCATCGGGAAGAAGGCCGAGTACATCAAGTCCAAGGGACTGCTCGGCGGAATGATCTGGGAAATGTCCGGTGACACCCCGAACGGCACCTTGCTCGGAGCCCTGCACAACGGACTCCAGTAGCGCCGTACGCATCCGGCGTTCGCTGCCCTCGCCCGAACCGGGACGGCCCGGACGACGGCCGGACTGATGGCCCGGTCCGCGTTGCTCGCGACAACGCCGAGCGGCGCGGACTGGGCCGCGGGGCCTGGGCGTCTGCGCGGTGTGCTGCGATCCGCACGGGCGCCCGGGACCGCGCCGGACCGTGTCGGGGTGAGGTCGTTCGATGGGACCGCGTTCCGGCAACCGTGGTGCCACAGCCGTGGTGCCACAGCCGTCGACGTCGGCACGGCGCATCATCGCCGGGTTCTTGTCCTCAGCCTGGTCGTGATGTACGTGCCCACCAGGGCCGAGGCCGCCATCGTCAGATAGACCGCGGCGAAGGCCAACGGTCGGCCCGTACCGCCCCCGTCCGCCGCGGACACCGCGTGCGCATCCGCCGCGGCCGCCCCGCCGCCGAGCGCGGCGAAGAGGACCCCGCCCGTCCCCACCAGGGTGATGTTGCCGAGGGCGTCGGAGACTTGGAGCGCCGCGGAGTTGCTGCCCGCGTCCTCGGGCCGGGAGAGCTTCAGCAGCAACACGCTCCCGCTGGCGATGATCAGCCCCATGCCGAAGCCGCCGACGGCCCACGCGACGGCGACGCTCCAGGCAGGGACCCCGTCGTGGAGCGCGAGCACCGTCCCCGCGATGGCTAGCGCGATGACGACGGTGCCGATGGTCATCAGCCGCTCGCGGTACGGCTCCAGGCGCGCCCTGCTCTGCACGTACGAGCCGAGTGCCCACGTCAGCCCACAGGCGGTGAGCGAGAGTCCGGCCTGCGTCGCCGAGAGCCCGCGCTCGGTGACCAGCATCAGCGGTACGAACGTCTGCGCCCCGAAGAAGGAGCCGGTGGCGACGCCGCGCAGCAGGATCACGGAGGGGAGTCCGCGCGCCGCCCGGAACGTGCCCTTGGGGAGGAGGCGCAGCACGCACGGGAGGAGCAGGACGAGCCCCGCGACGGCCGGCGGAAGCGTCGTCCAGCTCGCACCGTCCTCGGACAGGCCCTGGCCCGCGAACTGCAGCAGTCCCGCACCGGCGGCCACGGCCAGCGCGAGGAGGATGCGGCGGCGGTCCATGGTGGGGGCGCGCTCGTCGTCGGGGAGCCCGCGCAGGGCGGGCAGCATCACGGCCAGCGGCGGGAGGACGAGGACGGGGATCGCGAGGAACACCCAGCGCCAGCCGAGCCGTTCGGTGACTGTCCCGGCGACCAGGGGTCCGAGGATGACCGGCAGCACCCACGCCGCGCTGAACGAGGCCATCACCGCGGGTCGCAGCCGCTCGGGGTAGGCGCGGCCCACCACCACGTACAGCGCGACGATCACCAGCCCGCCGCCGATGCCCTGCACGCTGCGCCCCGCCACCAGCGTCCACATGCTCTGCGCGGTGCCGGAGATCACGAGCCCGGCGCCGAACGCCGCGATGCCGGCGAACAGCGGTGCGAGCGGGCCCCGGCGATCGCACCACTCGCCGGACAGGACCATGGCGAACAGGCTCGCCGTGAAGAAGCCGGAGAACGCGAACGCGTAGAGCCCGATGCCGTTCAGGTCATGGGCGGCCACAGGCATGGCGGTGGTGAGCGCGCTCGCCTCGAAGGCGATGAGGGAGACCACGGAGACGATGCCGAGGGTCAGGGCCCGGAAGGGGCGGCTCAGGACGGTGACGGTGCTCGCCGGCGTGCCGTCGCCGGGATATGCCCGGGAGGCGGAGTGGGAGACGGCGGCATCAGTGGCGTCGGCGGCATCGGCCTCGCCCGGGTCGCGAGCGGTCATTGCGCCAGCGTAAGGGCCATGGGCGTCGACTGCGCCTGTCGCTGGGCGGGGCAGCGCATCGGTCCTTGGGCCTAGGCCACGCGGACTTCCGCGAACAGCGCGGACGAACGCCGGGCATCGCAACGAAATGCTGCAGCTACCTTGTGGTAGCCCACTGGCATATGCCAAGTTGCTGCCCCACCGGCCGGCGGTCGCCCCCTACCCCCCTCATCACCCCGCACTGGCGCATGCCGCTGAGGCATGCCGCCGACAGGGCCGTCCGCAGGAGCACCCGTGAGACCTTCCGGCAGACGCGGCAGCAGATCCCGGCGCCTTGCCATCGCCCTTGCCATCCCCCTCTCCATCACCGCGGTGACGGTCCTGGCGGCCGTCCCCTCCCAGGCCGCCACCCCCAGCGGGCCCACCGCCATCGTCTCCATGGGCGACAGCTACATCTCCGGCGAAGCCGGCCGCTGGCAGGGCAACAGCCTCACCAACAGCGGCAGCCGGGACGGCACCGACCGGGCCTGGACCGGCAGCGGCTACGACCCGACCCAGGTCTACGGCGAGACGTACGACAACGGCTGCCACCGCTCCGACTCGGCCCCGGTCCACAGCGCCACCGACACCACCGAGGTCAAGCTCAACATCGCCTGCTCCGGTGCGACGACCGAGCACATCTTCCGCTCGTCGAACGGCGGAAAGCCGTACAAGGGCGAATCGCCCCAGGCGGACCAACTGGCCACCATCGCAGCGAACTACAACGTCAAGGTGATCGCGCTGTCGATCGGCGGCAACGACCTGGACTTCGCGGGCGTCATCGCCAAGTGCGCGGCGGACTACACCTTCTTCTACTCCTACTGCCACGACGACCAGCAGCGCGCGGTCGACTCCAGGATGGACACCGCGATGGCCGCAGTCGGCACGTCCATCGACGAGATCCGCGCGGTGATGTCGGCGAACGGCTACACCGCCGCGGACTACCGCATCGTGCTGCAGTCCTACCCGTCCCCGATCCCACGCTCCACGGAGAACCGGTACCCGGAGAGCGGGTGGAGCCGCGTGGACACCGGCGGATGCCCGTTCTGGGACGCCGACGCGGACTGGGCCCGGGACTCGCTGGTGCCGCAGATCGCGAGCGGCCTCAAAGCCGTGGCCACCGCCAAGGGCGCCCAGTTCCTGGATCTGCGGGACATGCTGCAGGGCCGGGAGGTCTGCTCGACCGCGACCCGCCACGCCACCGCCGGCCAACCCCCGTCGCCGACGGCCGGCGAGTGGGTCCGCTGGATGGAGGTCAGCGGAACCCAGGGCCGACCCCAGGAGTCGATGCACCCCAACTACTACGGCCAACTCGCCCAGGGCCGCTGCCTCTCGCTGCTCTACGCCAGGCCCACCGGCAGCTACGCCTGCCGCAACTCGGCAGGCGGGGACGCTTCCGGGATGTACCTCTCCTCCGTGTCCTGACACACCGCCCGGCCGCCGCCCGGTCTGCGCCGGGCGGCGGCCGGACTCAACCGGGCACCGGATACGGGGGGACCTTGCCCGGCGTCCTTTCATCCGCAGGACTCGGTCAGTCCTGGGCTTGGTGCACATCCAGGGCCGCGCGTACGGCCGACTCCAGCGCCCCTTCGATCCATGCCGGCTTGACCGAGGTGTGGTCACCCGCGAAGTACAGCGGGCCCTCCCGGCTGCCGATGTCCTCGAGGAGCTCGGTGTGCTGTCCGGGGAGGAGGACCGAGGCCTCTCCGTACGCGTACGGGTCCCGCAGCCAGCTCTGGGTGCGGCCGGCGCCCGTGTAGAAGACCTCGATGCGCTGTCCGTACACCTCCTGCATGCCGCGCAGCGCGAACGGATAGCGCGCGTCGTCGTCGAAGGAGTCCCAGCGCAGGGCGTCGTCCGCCCAGCTGTACGAGGCCAGCACCACGCCTCCGGCACTGCCCGGCACCCGGTGCGAAGGGTTGAACATGAAGCGGTTCGGATTGTCGGTGACCGACCCGCCGCCGATCACACCCGCCGCCTCGGGCTGGTCCCGTGAGACCCAGCGGTTGGCCGCGTAGTGCACGCGCTGCGCCGGGGAGATGTGCCCGGGCGGGCGGCGGTGGCGGCACCCGCCGTGAAAGCAAGGCCGGTGACGGCGGCCAGGCCGGCTCCTGCGGTCAACTTCTCGGCCCTAAAGGACCGAGCTTGTTGGCTCAGTTCCTTCAAGCCAGGTCGCGCTCCCGACTGCCCCCTACGACAGGGCGGTCACGGGTCGCATCCACCACAAGGAAGGCGTTCACGTCCCTTGCAGTGCGGGTCCGTTGACAAGGACCCACGCCGAGCGTGCACGGTTGCGCACGTTGACCCCGGCGACGACGTCGGCCGGGCCAGCGAGCCCGCACCGACGACAGCGGAAGTGATCCCGAGTGGGCCGGTTGGCTCGGTCCGTGTGCCCGCAGCGTGGGCACATCTGGGAGGTGTAGGCCGCGTCCACCCACATCACCGGCACCCCGGCCCGCTCGGCCTTGTACGCGATGTACCGGTCGAGCTGGTGGAACGGCCAGGAGGAGAGCGCGGCCCGCTGGTCGCGGCCAGGCCGTACCCGGTCACGGATACCCCGGAGCTCCTCCAGGGCGATCCCGCGTCCGGTGCGTTTCGCGACGGCCACGCACTCCTTGCTGATCGCGTGGTTGATGTGCGCGGCGTGCCGCGCTTCCCTCTTTGCCCGCCGCTTCAACCGGCGCCTGGCGGAGCGGGTCTGCTTGGCCTGCAGCTCGGCCTTCTTGCGCGCCTGCCACCTGCGGTAGCGGGTCAGCCTCCGGCCGGAGTAGTGGGTACCGTCCGAGGTGGTGGCGAGGTTGACGATGCCACGGTCCAGACCGATCCAGTCCACCGGATCAGTGTTCAGCGGCTCGGATGGCACTTCGCACACCGCGACCAGGAACCACTTCCCGTCCCGGGACACCAGATCGGTTTCGCCTTTGCGGAACGCGGCGAGCGTCTTGAGCTGGTCAGGGGAGCCCACGAACCGCAGGCCCTTGAGTCGCCCCGAGGTGGTCCAGATGCTCACCGTCCCCGCATCGTGCTGCCAGGACAGGATGCGGTCATCGAACGGCTGCGCCGCATCCTCCCGGAACACGATCGGCTTCGAGGTCGCCTTCCCCCGGCGCTTCGATCCCTCCGGGCCCAAGCGCCCGGCGCCCACGTTGGCGCGCAGCGTCGCGTAGGCGTCCACGACCTTCTTCACCGTGCGCACAGCGGCCTGCGCTCCGAGACCGAACTCGGCCTTCAGCCGGCCGTAGACAAGCTTCTGCAAGTCGTTCCGCGAGGTCACGCCCTTCTCGAACGCGACCGCGGACACCATGTTCGCCCCGGCGTTCACCGTGCACAGGGTTGCCCCAAGAGCCGACGCCTCATCCGGCGTCGGCAGCAGCTTCACCTTCATCACGATCTTCACCCCTGCAGGCTAGAAGGAGGCACTGACAGTGCCCGCTGACCTGCCAATTCGCAGCATCCAAGGACGCTTTCCTCCCGGCCCGAAGGACCGGACCTCCATTCGAGAGGCCCGGTGAAGTTGCGGCGGGAGAGGTGCTCGATCTCAACGGACGTGTTGTCAGGGCAACTTGACCTTATAGCCCCTTGTGTACATATCGACACGAAGGGCTACCAGGGCGCGAAGGTGATGTTCACCCGCACGGGCCGGGAGCCCACGCGGGGTCGGTGGAGCGGCAGGGCGAGCTGCCCGTCGAGGCGGCGGCTGAACGGCCCGCTGGACGACGGTGGAGCAGGGTCAGGCGGTCAGCAGCACACCCGTGTACGACGTCGCGGCGACCACCACCCACGCGCCGAGGCCGAGGGCGGCGACCCGTCCGCCGGTACGCGTCAGCGACGGCAGGTGAACGGCGCTGCCGAGCCCGAACAGCGCGGCGGCCAGCAGGAGTTCCTGGGCGGTCTGCGCCGCATCCAGTACGGCTCCCGGAACCTGACCCGTGCTGCGCAGCCCCACCATGGCCAGGAAGCCCAGGACGAACAACGGGACCAGAGGCGGCCGTCGCGGCGCCGCACCGCTCGGTCGACGGTCGCGCCACCAAGCGACCTTCGCAGCGCCCCACCGACGCTTGAGCCGACGCTCGGGAAGACCGTCACGCAACCTGTCGCTCCGGCACGCACGCCGGCACGCACGCCGACGCCGCACCGCGACCGCCATCGCCGCGACCAGCGGCGCGAGCAGCGCCACCCGCATCAGCTTGACGAGGACCGCCTCGCCGAGCGCTCCCGGCCCGCCGGCCTGGGCGGTCGCCACGACCTGACCGACATCGTGCACGCCCGCGCCCACCCACCGGCCGAACTGCGCATCGCTCAGCCCCAACGGCTGCTGGAGCAGCGGCAGTACGGCGATGGCGAGCGTGCCGCACAGCGTCACCAGCGCCACGGACGTGGCCGCGTCCTCTCTGTCGCTGTCACTCACCTCGCTCACCGCGCCGATCGCCGAGGCGCCGCAGATCGCATACCCGGTGGCGATCAGCAGCGGCTGGTCGCCCGGCAGCCTCATGCGGCGGCCCAGCCACCAGGTGCCGAAGAACGTGGCCACGACCACGCCGAGCACCATCGTCACCGTTTCCCAGCCGAGACCGAGCACATCGGCCAGGCTCAGCTTCAGCCCGAGCAGAACGATGCCGAGGCGCATCAGCCGCCTGGCGGCGAAGGCGAGCCCTGGGCGGGCGGGGCCGCGTACGAGGCCTTGCACCCTGGGGAGATGAGCCGCCGTGATGCCGAGCACGATGGCCGCGGTCAGCAGCGGCACGGCCGGAACGAGCCGGTGCACCGCCCAGGCGGCGACGACGCCGAGCGCGGCCAGCGCGAGCCCGGGCACGCGCGCATACCTGGTCCTCCCCGGTGACGGGCCTGGCCCCTGCCCCGATCTCGGTACCGACCGTGACGACTCGGCCCGACCCGGCCCCGCGGATTCCCCAGCCTGCCGTGGTTCCGGTGGGTGTCGGGAGCCGCTGACCGGCCCCGGTACGCCACCGGATATCCCCGCCGGCGTCCCGCCGGGGGGCTTGCGGCTGCCGCCGGTGCCGGTCAGTGCCATGGCCGCGCCACTCCCCGGCTAGGACGGCGGGTGCCTCCGCGCCCCGGAACGCGCAGCATCACCCCGCGCGGGGTCACAGCTCGCCGTGCGGCGTGTCATAGACGCGCCGGACGCTCGAGCCGAGGCGGGAGACGTCCGCGCCGTAGACATGGATCGAAATCGCCGTCGACGTACCGGCGTTGCGTACCTGGTGGATGTCGCCGGGTGGCGCGAAACCGCTCACCGCGCCCTGCAGGTTGAGCACGTCCTCGGTGACCACCAGGCGCGCGGTCGCGTAGTCCGACACCAGTCGGTAGCGCCGCTCGCTCTCCACTCCCTCGTGGACGCCGGTGACGCACCACGAGACATGGTCGTGAATCGGCGTCCGCTGCCCGGGCAGCCAGACCAGCGCGACGAGCGAGAAGCTGCCGTCGCGTTCGACGTGCAGCACATGCTGGCGGTAGCGCTCCGGGTCGCCTTCTCGCTGCTCGGCGGTGAGCAGGCCGGGCGCACCGAGGAACGGGGCGAGCCGCTCGGCGACCAGCTGCGCCGTCATGTCGGGTAGAAGGCCACGCCCGACCGCCTCCCGTACGTCCTCGACGAGGGAGTCGAGGAGTGGGGGCGTACGGGATCGGGCGGCGGTAGTCGCTCCGGAGGCGGCAGGCGTGGTCATGGCCGCAGCGTCCTGCCGTCCGATCCATCGCGTCCAACGACGGTTTCTTCGCCCCCGCCAACGCCCGCTTATGGGAGCGCGCACTGGTCACGCGCGCAAGTCAGCAGCCGATCCGCGCCGCGGCCACCGCCTTCAACTCGTCGAGCACCAAAGCGGTCGCCGGAATGCGCAGGTGCTCACGCAGGGCGTAGGCCGACACCTGCCGTCTGGTGTGCGGTTCGACGGCCCGTCCAGTCACCTTTTCGTGGCAGAGGAAGGACAGCACCAGCGCCGGCATCATGGCGACGCCCACCCCGGCCGCGACCAGGCTCTGCACGACGAGGTTGTCGTCCGTGGTGAACGCGATGTCCGGCACGAAGCCCTCCTCGGCGCAGGCGTGGAGGAAGTTGGCGCTGCAGCGCGGGCAGCCGGCGATCCAGCGCTCCTCCGCCAGATCCCGCAGATGCACCGCCCTCCGCCGGGCCAGCGGATGACCGGTCGGCAGGAGCACCGTCAGCAGGTCCTCCATCAGCCGGAACTCGACCAGCTCAGCCGGCACCTCGGCATGCATCCCGGGGTAGGTGAACGCGAGGGCGATGTCGCACTCGCCGCGCACCAGCCGCCGCAGCGACTCGGGCGGCTCGCCCTCGTACAACTCCAGGTGCACACCGGGGTGTCCGGTGGTGAGCCGGGCGATGGCCTCGGGTATGAGCGTCGCGCTCGCGCTCGGGAACGCGCAGATCCGCACCCGCCCCGAGCGCAGCCGCGCAATGGCGTCCAGCTGCTGCCGCGCGGTGGACAGGCTGTCGAGGATGGCTTGCGCATGACGGGCCAGCGCCTCTCCCGCCTCGGTGAGCTGCATCTTGCGGCCGACGCGGGTGAACAGCGGGCTCCCGACGTCTCGTTCGAGAGCCTTCATCTGCTGGGTGATGGCGGGCTGGGTGTACCCGAGCGACCGGGCGGCCGCCGAGTACGAACCAGCCTTGATCACCTCATGAAACGTCTTGATGTGCCGGGATTCGAACACGCGGGAATCATAAGCAGACATTGGGAACGGCGACATTTCCTCGACCCGATACTTTTCGGTCACAGCCGCGCGAAGCGGCGCCCACCCGTTCCGGGGATCACGGCCCACACCCTGGTGCCGCTCAGGGGCGCCTCGGCCATCGGCGACTCCCCAGGCCCCACTCATGGGAAGCTGTTCCGTCAGCCGGCGTCGCGACTGCGCGCCCCGGAGTGGAACCAACGGTGCCGCTGGTGTCTCTTGTCAGGGCGACACATGGGGGATTGCGTGATCGACTTCGTTTTCGTGTCCGTGCCCGGGCTGATGGCAGCCCTCGGTCTCTGGGTGGCAGCTCGGACAGTCCTGCATCATCAGCGGCTCAGGGCCGCCTGGGGCAGTGGGCTCACAGCCGAGGCCCGCTGTCTGCGGGCCTACACGACCACCAGCCGCGGCGGTGAGCACCATGTCCACACGACGCAGCACCACGTCTATGAGTTCACCGACCGCGCAGGCCGGACCGTGCGATTCGAGGAGCAGGACGGCCCCGGGACGACGGTCGAGGGCGACGTCGTCGTCGTCCACTACCCGGCGGACCGGCCGGAGCGCGCCACCGCGGTTCCGCCTCACGGGTCCAAGGTGCTGATCCGCACCGTGCTGACGTTGGCCTTCCTGAGCGTCTTCATCGGATTCTGCGTCTTCTTCGCATGGTCCTACCTGGACGCCTTCGCGCAGGCCGACGACGCATTCCCCGATACGCCCTGACCGCCCGTCACGCCTCGGCTCCCGAATTCGGACCGCAGCGCCAGGCGGTCACAGA
Source organism: Streptomyces sp. KR80 (assembly GCF_052245555.1). Lineage (NCBI taxonomy): Bacteria > Bacillati > Actinomycetota > Actinomycetes > Kitasatosporales > Streptomycetaceae > Streptomyces > Streptomyces sp. KR80. The sequence continues at coordinate 97,732 of NZ_JBQQCD010000014.1, read as the reverse complement.
TGCGAGGGCGCGCCACCGGTCGGGTAGATTCGGGGCGATATGCCGCACTACCGCTCGTACGACGACAGTGAACTGCACTACCGCGTGCTCGATGCGCGCGACGGCGCCGCCGCGCCGCCGCTCGTGTGCCTGGCGGGCGGGCCCGGTCGGGACGCCGGCTATCTCGGGAACCTCGGCGGGCTCGACGGGCACCGGCCCCTCGTCCTGCCCGACGCTCGCGGCACCGGCGGTTCGCCCCCGACCGCCGACCCGCGCGAATACGCCTTCCCGCACCTCGCCGAGGACGTGGAGGCGCTGCGCGCGCACCTCGGGCTCGAACGATTCGCCCTGCTCGCCCACGACGCGGCGGCGGCGACCGCGCAGGCGTACGCGGCCTCCCACGGCGAGCGCCTCTCCCATCTGGTGCTCCTGTGCCCCGGCTCCCGGCTGCAGGGCGAGCTCCCCGAGGACGCCCGGGAGATCTTCGAGTCCCGGATCAACGAGCCCTGGTGGCCGGACGCCTCGGTCGCCCTGCAACGGCTCGCCGAGGTGTCGGACTTCGACGAGCTGCGGGAGCTTCTGCTACGGGTGGCGCCGATGGCGTACGGCCGCTGGGACGAAGCCCAGCAGACGCATGCGCAGGCGGAGGGCTCGCAGCTCAACCCGGTCCCGCGGGCGGGTTTCTGGCAGGGCGTCGACGAACCGGCGCGTCGCGCGATCCTCGCCCGGCTCCGGGAGGTGGATTGCCCGGTGCTGGTCGTCACCGGCGACCGGGATGCGGTGACCGGGATCCGAGCGGGCGAGCTGGTGGCGGAGTCCTTCCCGCACGCCGTACTGCGGCCGCTGCACGGCGTCGGCCATTACCCCTGGGTGGACGAGCCGGAGATGCTGGTCCCGCTCGTGGAACAGTTCCTGACGGCCTCCAGGGGCTGAGTGCGCGCATCTGTGAACGCCATATGGCATTCGTATGGCACGGCGCGCGTTTTCATTGATTCGCCGGGAACGCGCGCTTACGGTCGACGTCGAAGCACAGCACACGGCCGTGTGCCCGAGTGGTTGAGGGGCTCGCCTGCAAAGCGAGTTACGCTGGTTCGATTCCAGTCACGGCCTCCATCGGCCCAGCGCGCTGAGCTGCCAGGATCAAGGGGCGGGGCTCATGCAGAGCTCGCCTCATGATTCCTCTTGGTCTCAAGATTGGTCTCGGTTAGCCAGTACCGGGGCCTGGAAGTCCCCCGTCGTGAATGTGACTACGCACCTCAGTAACGAGCCTGCTGCAGCCCCGGCTTGCTAGATGATCAATTCCAAGGGATGCCTGCGGAGGGTGTGGGGTGGGCGGCGGCCGAAGCCACCGCGAGACGGTCAGGTGGCGGGCTGCCGGCCCTGGTTGTCGAGGTGGCAGCGGGCGGTCAGGCGTCAGGGTCGACTTCGGGGTGCGTGAACCGCACGGGCTTGCCCAGCGACCGGGCGTAGGCGATTTCGGCTCGGGTGCTGTCTCCGATGTAGTCGCCGACTACGAGCACCTCATCAGCGAGCCGGATCTTCGCCCGATGCAGATCGTCGAGTCGAACCTTCAGCGCCTCGGCCTCGACAGGATCGGACCAAAGTTCGTGCAGCGACTTCATGTCACAGCCCGGTTTGACGACAATCTTTCCGGCTTTGGTCTCCCGCAGATCGGCCTCGGTCATCTCGGTCATGAAGCGGGTGGAGCCGCAGATCACGACGATACGCGGGAAGCTCAACAGCTTCTTCGCGTCGGCGAGCTTCTCCTCGGGGGTGAGCAGTTGCGGGCATGACACTGGTTCCTCCTGGTGGTGTGGTCCAAGGGGTGCCTGCGGAGACGAGAACGAGGGTGTCCAAGATCGTTTTGTGACGAACGACGTGGACACCCTCGCGACAGCACTCTATGCGACGACCGACGACATGCTGAAGGAGCATCCCGACCTGGCGCCGTGGCGCCCGCCGGTCGGCATTACGCCCCGCCTGAGCGATGCCGAACTGGTCACCCTCGCCACGATGCAGGCCATACTCGGCTACACCTCCGAGGCCAAATGGCTCCGCCATGCCCGTGCCCACCTGCGCCACCTCTTCCCCTACCTGCCCCAGCAGCCCGGCTACAACAAGCGGCTGCGCAAGGCCGCCGGTCTGATGCGAAGCGTCAACCGGATCCTGGCCACCACCACCTCGGTGTGGAGCGACGACGTATGGGTCGTGGACTCCACCCCGGTGGAATGCGGCCGCTCCCGCGAGACCGTCAAACGCTCCGACCTGGCAGGTTGGGCCGAATACGGCTACTGCGCCAGCCACAGCCGCTTCTTCTGGGGCCTGCGCCTGCACCTGGTCTGCACCCTTCAGGGCCTGCCCATCGCCTTCGCCCTGACCGGGGCCAAGGCCGACGAACGCGAGACCCTCCTTGACCTCCTGGCAGCCGAATGCGAGCTTCTGCGAGAGCGCCCCCGACAGACTCTCATCGGCGACAAGAACTACTTCGGCCGTGGTTTCGAACGCGAACTGCCCGAGCATGGAGTCCAGTTGCTGCGGCCTGCCCGTAAAGGTGAACGGGAACGGCCTGGCGCAGCCCTGTTCAAGCCGCTGCGACAGGTCATCGAATCGATCAACGAGACCTTCAAGGGGCAGCTTGACCTCGAACGGCACCGAGGGCGCACACCCGGAGGTGTCATAGCCCGCGTCATGCAACGCATCCTCGCGCTGACCGCCGCGACCTGGCACAACGACGCCACCGGACAACCCGTCCTACGCTCACTGATCGCCTACGATCACTGACCCCTTGGAATAGATCATCTAGGCGGCGCGTCGGCTGGACGTGACAGTCTCGAAGCACAAGGCGGGGCTGCCCACTCTCGTACGGCAGCATTTGATGCCACCGATGCGACCCTCATGGCAACGCTGATCGCCTGGTACCGGACCTGCCACGATGTGCGCATGACCTCAGAGAGCAAGGAAGTCCTGCTGGCCGAAGCCATCCGGCTGCGTGACCAGGGACGCCTCGAAGAAGCCCGAGAGCACCTACTGGCCCTGGCCACGAGATTTCCCGACGACGCCGAAGTCGCCTACCGCACAGCCGCCATCCACGACCGTCTGGGACTGGAATCGGAGGCTGTTGCCCATTACGAACGCTGCCTGAGCGGGACCGGGCTCTCGGACGAAAACCGCCGCGGCGCCTTCCTCGGCCTCGGAAGCACCTACCGTGTGCTCGGTCGGTATGCGATGGCCGTCGACACCCTCCGTCTCGGCGTATCGCAGTACCCGGACGACGGGGCTCTGCAGACGTTTCTGGCGATGGCCCTGTTCAACATCGAGCGTCATCACGAAGCCATGCAGATCCTGCTGACGCTGCTCGCCACCACCAGCCATGACCCTTACGTGCAGCAGTACCGCCGGTCCATCGAGCACTACTCCAAGGACCTCGAAGAGACCGCGTGATCCTCACGCCCCGCCCTGGGCCGGGCCACGGCACGACGATGGCAAAGATCTCGTTGGGGCCTTGCGTCTGCCCTGGTGGGCGGCCTGACGCCGGTGACCCAGGCCGGTGGCCTGTGCGTTCTCAGTAGCGATTCGCGCTGGGCAACAGGAAACCCCACGCGTTCTGAGGGAAGCGAACCCTGAATTCGTTTCGAGCTGCGGCTCGGTGCCCGAACGCAGAGCGGATCCACCCATTTCCCGGGCGGCGCCGGGAAGTTCGGGGTGCGCGGCCCGGCCCGTCCGGGGGGTGCGGCGAGAGGCGTCAGCGCGGGGGCGTCGCGACCGTGGCCTGGGGGCGGATGGGGAGGCGGTTCACCGGACGGCCGGTGGCCGCCCGGACGGCCGCTGCGACCGCCGCCGGGGAGGTGACCACCGGCACCGCGCTCGCCGCCTTCGCCCCGAACGGCGCGACGACGTCCCGCTCCTGGACGAGCTTCACGATCCGGATGTCCGGCGCGTCCAGGGCGGTGGGAAGTGCGTAGCCGGTCAGGTCCGGCCGGCGGACCACGCCCTTCGACGTACGGAGGTTCTCCGTGAGCGCCGCGCCCACCCCTTGGGTCACACCCGCTTCGATACGGACCGCCAGCTGACGCGGGTTCAGCACCCTCCCGACGTCCTGCGCCACCGACATGTCGACAACGCGCACCGTGCCGAGCTCGACGTCGACGTCGACCACGGCACGCACGGCGCAGAAGGCCATGCCCACGAATGCGTCGCCCTGGCCCGTCTCGTCCAACGGTTCGGTCGGATGCGGGCGGCACTGCGCGGTGGCCCACAGCTCCTTGCCGTCCAGTGTCTCCGCGACCGTCGTGCTGAGCACTCCGTCGTACGAGGTGATCTTGCCGTCCGCGATCGACAACAGTTCCGTAGACATCCCGAACTTGTGTGCCAGCGGCTGGAGCAGCTGCGTACGCACCATCTTGGCGGCCCGCTCCACCGCGCCGCCCGAGACCCAGGTGTGCCGGCCGTGGCAGGCCGGGCCGGCCGGCGGCTGGTCGGTGTCGACCGAGGCGACGTGCACCTCCTCGACGCCCAGCACCTCCTGGACGATCTGCCGGGCGAGGGTGGAGAAGCCCTGGCCGGTCTCGACGGCGGCGCAGATCACCGTCGCCTCGCCGCCGTTGACCCGGACCGTCGCCGTCGAGACCTCGTCCGCGCCCTCGGCGCCGAGCATGTGCACCATGCCCAGCGCGTAGCCGACGCCGCGCCGGACCGCGCCCGGCTCGCCCGCGCCTTCCGGGCCGCCGGGCAGCAGCCAGTCCTCCTCCGGGGCGTCCTTAGGCAGCGGGGGCAGCGGTGCGTCCCGTACCGCCTGGAGCAGTTCGGCCACCGGCGCCGGGCAGGTCACCGTCTGGCCCGTCGGCAGCAGGTCACCGGTGGCCATCACATTGCGCAGCCGCAGCTCGACCGGGTCGATGCCGAGCTTGGCGGCGAGTTTGTCCATCTGGCCCTCGTACGCGGCGCACACCTGCATCGCGCCCTCGCCTCGGACATGTCCGGACGGCGGGTTGTTGGTGCGCACGACCCAGCCCTCGACGAAGGCGTGCGGCACGACGTACGGGCCCGCGGCGAAGGCGACGGCCGCGGCGAGGGAGTCGGCGGACGAGTCCGCGTACGCGCCTCCGTCGAGCAGGATCTGCGCCTCGACCTTGATCAGACGGCCCTCGGAGTCGGCGTGGTGGCGGTAGCGCAGCAGGGTGGGGTGGCGGTGGGCGTGGCCGAGGAAGGACTCCTCGCGGGTGGCGGCGAGCTTCACCGGGGAGCCGGTCTTGAGGGCGAGCAGACCCAGCGGCAGCTGCATGCCCGGGTCCTCGCGGTCGCCCATCGCCCCCGGCACGCCGGTGACGACGACCTTCACGCGCTCGGGCTCGAGCCCGAAGCAGGCAGCGGCCAGCTCGCGGTCGGCGTGCGGATCGGTGGAGGCGGTGTAGATCTCCACGCCGCCGTCGGGCCGGGGCACGGCGAGCCCGGCCTCGGCCCCGATGGGGGCTGGGTCCTGGCGCCCGATCCGGTACAGGCCCTCGACCACGACCTCCCCGGTCACGTCGGGATCGCCGTAGCGGAGGGGGATGTGGCGGATGAGGTTGCCGTCGGGGTGGAGCGGCTCGGCGGCGAAGGCCTTCTCCGGGTCGGTGACGGGCTCCAGAACCTCGTAGTCGACGGCGATGGCGGCGGCGGCGAGGCGGGCGGTGTCGGGGTGGTCCGCGGCGACGGCGGCGATCGGCTCACCGTGGTGGCGGACCAGGTCCTTGGCGAAGACCGGGCGGTCGGCGACTTTGCGGTCCCCGACCTTCCGGCCGTGGCAGGCGTCACCGGGTACGTCCTCGTGGGTCACCACGGCCCGTACGCCGGGCATCTCGGCCGCCTGCGAGGTGTCGATGGAGACGATCCGGGCGTGCGGGTGGGGTGAGCGGAGGACGGCCGCCCAGAGCAGGCCCTCGGCCCACAGATCGGACGCGTACGGGAAGGTGCCCGTGGTCTTGGCCAGCGCGTCGGCGGGCGCGACGGACGCGCCGAGGCCGTGCGCCGGGGACTCGACGGAGTCCGTCGGAGTGCCCGCGGCCGGGGTCGCGGTGGCCGCGTCAGGACCAGTCATCACGCCGCCCTTTCCGCTACGAGAAGGTTGTGGCCGCTCATGCCGAGTCCTCCGCGGGGCGGGCCTGCTGGGGGATGCGGGGGGTGTCCGCAGGTTCGGCTTCGGACTCCGGCTCCGCCGACTCCGCCCGGCTCTCGACGACTTGGCGCACTGCGTCCAGGACGCCTCGGTAGCCGGAACACCGGCACAGGTTGCCGCAGATCGCCTGCCGGGTCTCCAGCTCGGTCGGGGCGGGGTTGCCCTTGAGCAGGTCGTGGACGGTCATCGCCAGGCCGGGTACGCAGAAGCCGCACTGGACGGCCCCGGCGGCCGCGAGCGCCCGCTGGACGTCGGAGGGGACGCCGTCGGCGGCCAGGCCCTCGACCGTACGGATCTCGCTGCCCGCGGTGGTCGCCGCCGGCACCAGGCAGGACGCGACGAGCCGCCCGTCGACCTGGATGGAACAGGCGCCGCACTCGCCCTGGGAGCAGCCGTCCTTGGCGCCGGCGAGGCCCAGGCGCTCGCGCAGGACGTAGAGCAGGGACTCGCCGATCCAGGCGTTGGTGACGGGGCGGTCGGCGCCGTTGACGGTCAGCACGTAGGACGCGTGCGGATGCTCGCTGTGCGGCTCGGCCGACCCGGGCCCGGTGGCTTCCGCGTCCTGGGGGGCGGCCTCATCGGCGTGGTCCTGCACGCCGGTGGCCTCGGCGGCAGGTGCGCCGCGCGTGCCGCTCGCGGTGGCGTCGGCGCCCGAGTCCGTGTCCGCCTGCGCCGCGTGGGCGGTGTCCGTCGACGCGGCGGAGCCGGTGGCCGTCCCGTCGGTTGTCGCCTCGGCCCAGTCGTGCGCGGCCGGTCCGGCACCCGTGACCCTGTTGATCGCGTCCTCGGCCGCGTGGCCCGACAGTGAACGGCTGTCGCCTGTGGGGTCGGCATCCGGGCGGTCGTCGGTGCGGCCGGGGTGGGTATGGCCCGGCAGTTCGTCCAGGGCCGCGGGCTGCCAGCTCTCGCCGGAGGGTCTCGGCCAGGCGCGGCTCGCGTCGTCGGCGGGGGCGTCGGTACGGGAGTCGGTGCGCGGGCCGGCGCCCCCGCGGGGCGCGGCCGAGGGGTCCGCGACCGGCGGATCTGCGTCGGGGACCGGCCAGGGGGCCGTCGGCGCCGAGGCCGTCGTACGCCAGTCGCCCTGCTCGCGCGGGCTCCGCGCCGCCCCGCCGTTCGGCGACGCCTCCGGCGCGTCGGGCAGCCGCTCCCCTGCCCGAGAGCCCGGCCACTGGGCTCCCGTACCTGCCGGGCTCCCAGTCCCCTCCCCGGCGTACCACTGCTCACCGCCCGCAAGGGGCGCGCCGTTGCCGTACGGCCCCGCCCCGGCCGTACCCGTGCGGCCGTCCATCAGGTATTCGCCGGATTCGTCCACGGAGTCGTCGGCGGCGGGAGGGATGCGCCACTGGCCCGTGGCGCCGTCGTCACCGCCGGGGGTGCCCGCCTCGCCCCAGCCGCCGTCGCGCCGGCCCGGGGCCGGCCCGGGGTCGCGGCGGGGGCCCATGCCGAGGGGGCGGCGGGGGCTCGGGTCGGCGAACGGCATGGTCCACTGCCCGGTCGCTGCCGGGTCGGCCGAGGCATGAGCTCTTGGAGCCGCGGACTCGGCGGGGGGCGACGGCGGCCCGCCGGGCGCCAGGGGCGGTGGCACGTAGCCTTGGCCGGGCGCGGCCAGCGGATCCGACCCCGGTGGCATGGCGGACGGGTCGAACATGCCGTCCGGCAGCTGGACGAAGGCCGTGGCCTCGGAGTCGTAATCGCCGCCCTGGGGTAGGGGCTGCCAGCCCTGCTCGGGCTGCCGCCGCTGCGGCTCCTGCGGCTGGTCCGAACTCATGCGAGCGCCCTCCCCAGTGCTCGGCGGGCCAGTGCCGCCACCGTACGCCGCAGGTGCAGCACGGCGGGTGGCAGAGCAGCCGGTTCGGCCCCTCCCCCGGCCTCCGGCATGGGGGACCCCATCTCGGGTGGCGGGTCGGGGATGCAGGCGGCGGCGACGTACTCGCCGAAGGCCGCGCACGCCTCGGGCGGGAGCCCGCGGTCCCCGTCCCAGTCGATCAGCCCGGCCACCCAGCGCTCGGCCTCCAACGGCCGCAGCGGCATCGGCGCCACCGCTCCGACCGCACACCGGACCTCGCGCCGCGCGGGGTCGAGCACGACCGCGGCGGACGCGGTCGCGCGGCCCGGCCCCGTACGGCCGGTGGCCTTGAGGAACGTCTGCGGAGCGTGCAGCAGCGGCACCCGGACGAAGCCGACGATCTCGCTCGGCCGCAGCATCTCCATCCCTGCCAGCAGATGGCTGACCGGGATCTCGCGGCGCGCCCCTCCCGGCCCGGCGATGATCAGGGTGGCCTCGAGGGCGGCGAGCACGGGCAGCGCATCACCGGTGGGGGCCGCGGTGACGATGTTGCCGCCGAGGGTGCCCGCGTTGCGGATCTGCGGCGGTCCCGCGGCCCGCGCCGCGGCGGCGAGCGCGGGAATCAGCGCCGCGAAGTCGGGCCGTCCCATCCGCGCATGGGTGAGGCCGGCGCCGAGCAGGGCGTGGCCGTCCTGGTACTGCCAGCCACGGATCTCACTGATCCGGCCGAGGCCGACGAGCCCAGCGGGCCGCAGCAGGCCGGAATTCACGGCGGTCATGAGGTCGGTACCGCCCGCGACGGGCACCGCGGCGGGCATGGCGGCCAGCGCCGCGACGGCCTCGTCGAGCGAGACCGGCAACGTCACCGTCTGTGCCGTCTGCGCTGCGTGCGTGGTCAACCCAGCTGCCCCTTCCCGGTGTCCCGCCTGTTCGCCGTACGGTACGTGCTCACAGTCCGGACGTGGCAACTCTGGCACATCTTCGCAAGACTCCGGCACAGGGGTCCGCTAGGAGACGTTCGTCACCTAGCGGGGAAATAGCCCGTTTTTTGACCTTCCACCCTTACCTGCGGGTTGCCGCTTTCGCGGATTTTTCCGGAGGTTTCCACGGAGCCTTGCGCAGCTTCTGCCGTGTGAGGATCCACGGTTCCAGGGGCGTGCAGCGCCGGTGAGCGCCTTCCGCGCGGCTCACACGATCGGGGGCGCTCCCTCGATCGGGCGTCCGAGAGCGACGCCTTCGGGCGCAGGCCGCCGCTGCCAGGGCCGTGGCCCGGACGGCGGGCGGTAGTCGACCCCGAGGGCGTCGAGCCGGGCGTAGTGCGCGGCCATCCGGGCTTCGAAGGCGGCGAAGTCGCGTTCGCCGGGGGCCGGCAGCTCGGACCAGACGACCTCGGCGAACGCGGCGAGCCGCGGGAAGACTTGGTAGTCGACGCGCTGCCGGGTCTCCATCACTTCGGTCCACACATTGGCCTGGGCGCCCAGGACGTGGGCGGCCTGCTCGGGCGTCAACTGCGGCGGCACCGGCTCGAATCGGTAGACGTCCTCCAGGGTGCGGACAAAGCCGATGGGCATCGGCTCGTCCTCGCCCGGAGCCTGCCGGTGATCGAGATACACCTGCTGCTCGGGGCACATGACGACGTCGTGGCCGGCCTGCGCGGCGGCGATCCCGCCCGCGTAGCCGCGCCACGACGACACGGCTGCGCCCTTCCCGAGGCCCAGCTCCGTCGTCTCGCCTCCGGGCGCTCCGACCCGGCCCTCCAGGATCTCGTCCCACCCGATGAGCCTGCGACCGCGATCAGTGAGCCAGCGGTCGAAGTGCCGGATGAACCAGCTCTGCAGCGCATCCTCGTCCGCCAGTCCGAGCTCCTTGATACGGGCCTGGGCGGTCGCGGACGCCTTCCACTGGTCCTTGGGGCACTCGTCGCCGCCGATGTGGATGAACGGGGAGTCGGCGGCCGGGAAGAGGTCGAGGACCTCCTCCAGCACTCGCTCGTAGAAGCGGAGGGTGTGGTCGGTGGGGGCGAGGACGTTGGGGTTGACGCCCCAGGTGTCCCAGACGCCGAGGGAGGACGTGTCGACGACATCCGTGTTGCCGAGGTCCGGGTACGCGGCGATGGCGGCCTGCGAGTGGCCCGGAATGTCGATCTCGGGGACGACGGTGATGTGCCGCTCGGCGGCGTACGCGACGATCTCGCGGATGTCGTCCTGGGTGTAGTAACCGCCGTGCGGCCGCTCGTCCCAGAGGGGGGACGCCCGGTGCCCGTACTTGGTGCGCTCGCGCCAGCCGCCGACCTCGGTGAGCCTGGGATACCGCTCGATCTCGATGCGCCAGCCCTGGTCGTCGGTGAGGTGGAGGTGGAAGACGTTGAGCTTGTGCGCGGCGAGCAGGTCGAGACAGCGCAGGACGCCGTCCTTGGGCATGAAGTGCCGGGCGACGTCGAGCATCAGACCCCGCCACGCGAAGCGGGGTGCGTCCCGGATGTCGCAGAACGGCAGCCGCCACTGTCGACCCGGGAGCGGTGCCCGCCGGAACGCGTCCGGGCCGAGCAGCTGCCGAAGCGTCTGTGCCCCCCAGAAGAGTCCGGCCGGACCGCCACCGACCAGGTCGACGCCGGTCTGCGTCACCGCCATCCGGTAGCCCTCCCGGCCGAGGTCCTCGGCGACCTCCGGGTGGACGGACAGCCGGATGGCCCCGTCCCGGTCGTCGTCCCGACGGTCCTCCCGATCGCCGCGGGAGGGCAGCGGAAGGCCGGTCGCGGCACCGAGTTCGCTGCGCAGCCAGCGCTCGGTGCCGCCGGCTCCCTCGCCGGCAGTCAGCCGGGTGCCGGGGCGCAAGGCGAAGCACCCGCCGTCCCCATGTCGGTGTGCGCGGGCCGGGGCGGGGATGAGGAGCTCGGCCAAAGGTCCCATCACAGTCAGTCCTTCACCGCACCGCCGAGTCCGGAAACCAGGCGGCGCTGTACGAGGACGAAGAAGACCAGCACGGGAACGGTCATCACGGTCGACGCCGCCATGATTCCGCCCCAGTCGTTCTCGTCGGGTTTGAAGAAGACCAGCAGCGCCATCGGCAGCGTCGAATTCTCCGTGGCGCTGATGATGAAGGACTTCGCGAAGAGGAAGTCATTCCAAGCCGAGATGAAGGAGAAGACGCTGGTCGCCACTAGTCCTGGGAAGACCAGCGGGAAGAGGATCTGCCACAGGAAGCGGGAGCGGCTCGCGCCGTCGATGTACGCGGCCTCCTCCAGCGCCTCCGGCACGGCTTTCACGAAGCCCCGCAGCATCCAGATCGCGAAGGGCAGGGAGAACGCGATGTGGGGCAGGATCAGCGATCCCAGCGTATTGAGACCCACCCCCGGCACCGTGTTCCCGAGGTCCCGCATCAGGAAGAACAGCGGAATGGTCAGTGCCTCGATGGGCACCATCTGCGCCACGAGGAACATGATCAGCAGCGTGGTACGGAACCGGAAGCGGAAGCGGGTGACGGCGGTGGCGGCCAGAAAGGCGATCAGCGCCGAGGCGAGGACGACCGTGCCCGCCACCATCAGGCTGTTGACGAAGTAGCGCCCGAAGTCCTGCTGTTCGAAGACCCGGCGGAACGCGTCGAGCGACGGGGCGAGGGTCCACGGCCGCGGCTCGGTGGACTGCACTTCGCCCGCCGGTTTGAAGGCGGAGAGCACCATCCAGTAGAGCGGGAAGGCGACGACGGCCGCGACGATCAGGGCGGTGGCTTCGGCCGCCAGCCGCCACGGCCGCTGGATGCGCAGGAAACTCGCCGTGCTCACAGTTCATGTCCTTGTCGTCGCAGGAGCCGCAGATAGCCGAGCGTCACCACGAGCAGGATCAGCAGCATGACGACACCGATCGCCGAGCCGAGGCTGTACTGCGAGGACGCGAAGGCCTTCTGGTAGGCGTAGACGTTGAGGACGAGGTTCTGGCCCGCGATGCCGCCGCCACCGGTCATCACGTAGATCTGGGTGAAGACCTTGAAGTCCCAGATGACGGACTGGATGGTGACCACGACCAGGATGGGCCGGAGCATGGGAGCCATCACGCTGCGCCAGATCCGCCAGGTCGAGGCGCCGTCGAGCGAAGCGGCCTCCAGCACCTCCGACGGGATGGCCTTGATGCCCGCGTAGAGGGTCACCATCACGAACGGGAAGGAACACCAGACGACCTCGAACAGCACCAGCGCAAAGGTGCTGTACCGGTCGTACGTCCAGGAGTAGTCGGCGAATCCGCTCAGTCCGAAGAAGGTGAGCACCCGGTTGACCGGACCGAAGTCGGGGTCGAAGAGGAAGACCCAGACGGTGGATCCGGTGATGGCGGGCGTGGCCCAGGCGCCGAGGGCGGCGAGCATCAGGGCCAGCCGGGGCACGGCCCGTACCCGGGTGAGGAGAACGGCCAGCGCGCAGCCGACGACCAGGGTGGACAGCACGCACGCCGCCGCGAACAGCACCGTCGCGAGCAGCACCTGCCAGAACTGGCTGTCGCCGAAGAGCGTGGCGTAGTTGTCCAGGCCCTGGAAGGAGGTCGGCTCGCCACCGCTGACCTGGGCCTGGGTGTACTCCAGAAACGAGATGAGCCCGAGCTGATAGATCGGGTAGATGAGCAACCCGCCGAGGACGACCAGCGCGGGGGCGAGATAGAGCCAGGGCGTCCACCCATCGTGGCGCCGAGCGCGCACGCGGCTGTTACGAGGCGGCGCCGGAGCCGGGGCCGCCACGGGCTGCTGCTGCCCCGTGGCGGCCGGCATGGTGACGTTCTGGGACATCGCCTCAGCCCGTTGCGGCGAAGGCGTCATCCATCTTCTTCGCCGCGCCGCTCGCGGCCTCCTCGACGCTCTTGTCGCCGCGCACGACCTCCTGGAACATCGTCGGCAGGACGAGGGAGCTGTCGATGGTCGCCCAGGCGGGCGAGGCCGGGACGAAATTGGTGCCGGAGTCGAGCGTCTTGACGAAGGGCTTGACGAACGGCTCCTTCTTCGCCACGTCCTCCCGGACGTCCGGGTACGTCGGGAGGAAGCCCATCGCGTCGAAGAACTGCCGCTGCGTCTCCTTCCCCGCCAGGGACTTCATCAGGTCGACGGCCAGCGTCCGGTGCGACGAGCTCCCCAGCACGCCGAGGTTGTTGCCGCCCGCGAAGGCCGGAGCGATCTCGCCCTTCTTGACGCCGGGCAGCGGCACGACCGCGTACTTGCCCTTGACCTTGCCGTCCTCCATGGCCTGGTGGCTGAAGTCGCCGCCGATGGCCATGCCCGCCTTGCCGGAGGCGAAGGCGGTGACCGTGTCGTTGCCGCCCATCTCGGCGCACTTGGCGGCGGGACAGTTGTCGTCGCCGAACAGGGAGGTGTACGCCTTGATGCCCTTGCGGGCGGCCGGGCTGTTGATGGCGGACTGGTAACGGCCGCCCTTCTCCGTGGCCAGTTCGCCGCCGTTCGCCCAGATGAAGGGCATCGCGCCGTAGGTGTATGCGCCGCCGACCACGAGCCCGTAGAGCTCCGGGCGCTTCTCGCGGATCTTCTTGGCGGTTTCGATCAGCTCCGCCTGCGTCTTGGGGGCGTCGAGGCCCAGATCCTCGAACACATCGGTGCGGTAGTACAACGCCCGTACGCCGACGGACAGCGGCGCGCCGTACACCTTTCCGTCGACGGTGACGGACTCCTTGGCCGTGGGGTCGGTGTCCGCGGCCTCGTCCCAGGCCCCGAACTCCTTGCTGACGTCCGCGAGTCCGCCGTCCTTCACGTAACCGGCGGTGTCGGTGTTGCCGTACTCGATGAGATCGGGGGCGCTCTTCGGGTCGTTGAAGGCTGCCTTGATCTTCTGCGCACGGGTTTCGACAGGTATGTAGTCGACCTGGACCTTCGCCCCCTCGTGCTGCTTCTCGAAGTCGGCGACGGCCTTGTCGACCACCGCCTCCTTGGGCTTGTTGTTGACCTCTTGGAAGAGCCAGACACGCAGGGTGCCGCTCTTCTCATCCGAGGATGCGCTGTCCTCGGCGGTGGACGGGGCGCACGCGGTGGCGGTGAGCCCGGTGAGGAGGAGGGCCGCCGTCGGGGCGGCGAGGCGGACGGAGAGCTTCATCGGAAGAACCCCCAACGGCTCGTGTTGCAGTATGCGCAACGGGCGTTTCGTACTGCACAACACGGAGGAGGCTAGGCAGGCATCACCGCCGCGACAAGAGGTCTCTACCACTTCGTGACCGGCCGAAGCATCATGTGCAACGGAACGGCCGCCAGAGGCGCGCGGTGCGCGGCCTGACGGCCGTACGGGAACCCGGCGGGCGGGAATCAGCCGGGCGAGCGGAACGACGCCGACTCGCGGGGGGAGGAGGACGTCAGCGCCAGGCCCTGCTCCGCCGACCCGGCACCCGCCTCATCGGTTCTGGCAGTCGTCGCCGTCGGGGGCCGTACGCGAAGTGCTGCGTGGCAGGGCCTGCGGTGTGTTGCACACCACAGGCCCCGGCGCGTCACCGCGCCGGGGCCCGTCGGCCATAAACCGCGCTGGGGGCACGCCCCCTGGCTTCGCCGGGGGGACCCTCACCCAGCGGCAGCTGGGGGAGTTACTTGTCGCCCTTGCCGCCCTTGTCCTTGTCGCCACCGGCGCCCATGGACTCGTAAATCTCTTTGCACATCGGGCACACCGGATACTTCTTCGGATCGCGCCCCGGGACCCAGACCTTCCCGCAGAGCGCCACGACGGGGGTGCCGTCGAGCGCGCTCGCCATGATCTTGTCCTTCTGTACGTAATGGGCGAAGCGCTCGTGGTCACCGTCGCCGTGCGACACTTGCGGCGTCGGCTCTACGAGGGTGCCGGTCCCTGCCCCGCGCTCGGGCTCAAGAGTGCTCATGCCAGCCAAGGGTACTCGGGGGACCGCCTCAGTTCAGGCTTGGATCGTCCGGGTACGTCGCCACCATCGCCAGTTCGTTGCGCTGCCGCCGCAGCACCGCGCGCCACAGCTGCTCCGGGTCCGGCGACGACACGTCCCCCGGCTCGGACTCCACCACGTACCACGCGCCCTCGACCAGTTCTTCCTCCAGCTGGCCCGGCCCCCAGCCCGCGTATCCCGCGAAGATCCGCAGCGAACCCAGCGCCGCGGCCAGCAGCTCGGGCGGCGCCTCCAGGTCCACAAGACCGATCGCGCCGTGCACCCGCCGCCAGCCCAGCGGGCCCTCCCCCACGAACGTCTCCGCCTCACCGGGCACCACGGCCACCCCCAGCGCCGAGTCCATCGACACCGGACCGCCCTGGAAGACCACCCCGGGCTCTCCCGCCAGCGCGGCCCAGGGCTCGAGGATGTCGCCGACGTCCACGGGCGTGGGCCGGTTGAGCACAACCCCGAGCGAGCCCTCCTCGTCGTGGTCGAGGAGGAGTACCACCGCGCGGTCGAAGTTCGGATCGGCCAGCGCCGGTGTCGCGACGAGCAGTCGCCCTGTGAGGGAGGACACCTCGGTCATGACCACATGATCCCGCACCGGCGCCGTTTGTGGGGAGTTTGCGACGACGCGACCGAAGTCCGTGCAGGCGTACGGCGGCAGGGGGCACCTCCAAGCCGAAGGCTATGGGGGAGAGGGCGCGTCCCCGTGACGGGGTCGGTGCGGAAGATGAACCGAGCGTGTTGTGACGAATCCATGACGTGTCGTTGGCGCACCAGGGCTTACGAAGGGGGGTCTCGTGGCCCTTACCATTTCCCTCTGGTCCCTGTCCGACTCCAGGAACGCGAGACCCATGACCGACGACGTCCTGCTTGTCCACGGCGGCACACCGCTTGAGGGCGAGATCCGTGTCCGCGGCGCGAAGAACCTCGTGCCGAAGGCCATGGTCGCCGCGCTGCTCGGCAGCGAACCGAGCCGACTCCGCAACGTGCCCGATATCCGCGACGTACGCGTCGTCCGCGGACTGCTGCAGCTGCACGGCGTCACGGTGCGCCCGGGTGACGAGCCGGGCGAGCTGATTCTCGACCCGTCCCGCGTCGAGAGCGCGAATGTCGCCGACATCGACGCGCACGCCGGCTCGTCCCGGATCCCGATCCTCTTCTGCGGTCCGCTGCTGCACCGGCTCGGGCACGCCTTCATTCCGGGCCTGGGAGGCTGCGACATCGGCGGCCGGCCGGTCGACTTCCACTTCGACGTGCTGCGCCAGTTCGGCGCCGTCATCGAAAAGCGGGCGGAGGGCCTGTTCCTGGAGGCCCCGCACCGGCTGCGCGGCTGCAAGATCCGGCTGCCGTACCCGTCGGTGGGTTCGACCGAGCAGGTGCTGCTGACGGCCGTGCTGGCCGAGGGGGTCACCGAGCTGTCGAACGCGGCCGTGGAGCCGGAGATCGAAGACCTCATCTGCGTGCTGCAGAAGATGGGCGCGATCATCTCCATGGACACCGACCGGACCATCCGGATCACCGGCGTCGACAAGCTGGGCGGCTACAACCACCGCGCCCTTCCGGACCGCCTGGAGGCGGCCTCCTGGGCGAGCGCGGCGCTCGCCACCGAGGGCAACATCTACGTCCACGGCGCCCAGCAGCGCTCGATGATGACCTTCCTCAACACCTTCCGCAAAGTGGGCGGCGCATTCGAGGTCGACGACGACGGCATCCGCTTCTGGCATCCGGGCGGCTCGCTCAACGCGATCGCGCTGGAGACGGATGTCCACCCCGGCTTCCAGACCGACTGGCAGCAGCCGCTGGTGGTCGCCCTGACCCAGGCCTCCGGCCTGTCGATCGTGCACGAGACGGTCTACGAGTCACGGCTCGGCTTCACCGAAGCGCTGAACCAGATGGGCGCGCACATCCAGCTCTACCGCGAGTGCCTGGGCGGCTCCGCGTGCCGCTTCGGCCAGCGGAACTTCCTCCACTCCGCGGTCGTCTCCGGCCCGACCAAGCTCCAGGGCTCGGACCTGGTCATCCCGGACCTCCGCGGCGGCTTCTCGTACCTGATCGCCGCGCTGGCGGCCCAGGGCACGTCACGCGTCCACGGGATCGACCTGATCAACCGCGGCTACGAAAACTTCATGGCGAAGCTGGCCGACCTCGGCGGCAAAGTCGAACGGCCCAAACCCGCACCACGCGCCTGAGCACGGCGAGGCCCTCGGACGGGCGAAGGGCGGCCACCCTCCCGAGGGTGGCCGCCCTTCCTGTCTTCCTGCGACTTACTTGCCCTTGGCTGCTTCCTTGAGCTTGGAGCCCGCGGAGACCTTCACGCTGTAGCCGGCCGGAATCTGGATCGGGTCGCCGGTCTGCGGGTTGCGCGCCGTGCGAGCAGCACGCTTGGTGCGCTCGAAGGTCAGGAAGCCGGGAATGGTGACCTTCTCGTCGCCCTTGGCGACGATCTCGCCCACCGTCTCGGCGAGCGCGTTCAGGACGGCGTCGGCGTCCTTACGGGTCACCTCGGCGCGCTCGGAAAGAGCGGCCACCAGCTCACTGCGGTTCATGTTGTACTCCCGTGTTCAACTTGCCATTGAGGCGTGAGATCGAAGCCGATGCTGCCAGGGCCCTCGGACAGTCCCCGGACCCGGGTCTGATGCCAGACCCTCGCGCCCGGGTACGCATCCTGCCCCTACCTGTGGCGGGAAAGCCAATCCGGCACCCTCGGGAGTCACACGGAAAGCGCCACTGCCTCATCGTAGTGACGCTCCGTCCGCTCCCGGCAGCGCACCGCCGGGCTCACTCAAGTGTGCGGTCAGGGCTCGCGGCCGTTTTTTCTGCCCGTCACCCTATGGGCAGCAGCCGACCCGCGAGCCGCGCGACGCGCCGTGCTCAGTCCGTCGTGGCCGCTGTCACAGCGGGTCCGGCGGCCTTCGCGGCGTCCCGGACCGCGCCGGCGACCGCACCCGCGACCTTGTCGTTGAAGACGCTCGGGATGATGTAGTTCGGATTCAGCTCGTCGTCGGTGACGACATCGGCGAGGGCGCTGGCCGCGGCCAGCATCATGGCGGTGTTCACCGTGCGTGACTGCGCGTCCAGCAGACCGCGGAAGACGCCGGGGAAGACCAGCACGTTGTTGATCTGGTTCGGGAAGTCGCTGCGGCCGGTGGCGACGACGCCGGCGGTCTGCCGGGCGACGGCCGGGTCCACCTCGGGGTCCGGGTTGGCCAGCGCGAAGACGATCGCGTCGTCCGCCATCGCCGCCACGTCCTCGCCG
Source organism: Streptomyces sp. KR80 (assembly GCF_052245555.1). Lineage (NCBI taxonomy): Bacteria > Bacillati > Actinomycetota > Actinomycetes > Kitasatosporales > Streptomycetaceae > Streptomyces > Streptomyces sp. KR80. Next base: position 79,685 of record NZ_JBQQCD010000014.1, on the reverse strand, counting down.
CCCAGCACGTTCGGAGCCGAGACGCCGATGAACACGTCCGCGCCCACGACCGCCTGCTTGAGGGTGCCCGTGACACCCTCCGGGTTGGTGTTGTCGGCGATCCAGCGCAGCGGCGACTCCGGGTCGGCGGAGACCAGGTCCCGGCGGCCCGCGTGGACCACGCCCTGGATGTCGGCGACGACCGCGTGCTTCACACCGGCGGCGATCAGCAGCTTGAGGATGGCCGTACCGGCGGCCCCGGCGCCGGACATGACCACCCGGACGTCACCGATGGCCTTGCCCACGACCCGCAGCGCATTGGTGAGCGCGGCGAGCACGACGATGGCCGTGCCGTGCTGGTCGTCGTGGAAGACCGGGATGTCCAGGGCCTCGCGCAGCCGCGCCTCGATCTCGAAGCAGCGGGGCGCGGAGATGTCCTCGAGGTTGATGCCCGCGAAGCCGGGGGCGATGGCCTTGACGATCTCGACGATGGCGTCCGTGTCCTGGGTGTCCAGGCAGAGCGGCCAGGCGTCGATGCCGGCGAAGCGCTTGAAGAGGGCCGCCTTGCCCTCCATGACGGGCAGCGCGGCCTTGGGACCGATGTTGCCCAGGCCGAGGACCGCTGAGCCGTCGGTGACGACGGCGACGCTGTTGCGCTTGATGGTGAGGCGGCGGGCGTCCTCGGGGTTCTCGGCGATCGCCATGCACACCCGGGCGACACCCGGGGTGTAGATCATGGAGAGGTCGTCACGGTTGCGGATGGGGTGCTTCGACGCCATCTCGATCTTGCCACCGAGGTGCATCAGGAACGTACGGTCCGAGACCTTGCCGAGTGTGACGCCCTCGATGCCCCGGAGCTTCTCGACGATCTCGTCGGCGTGCGTCGTGGAGGTCGCCGCGACCGTGACGTCGATCCGCAGCTTCTCGTGGCCGGACGCGGTGACGTCGAGGCCGCTCACCGAGCCGCCGGAGGACTCCACGGCGGTGGTGAGCTGGCTGACGGCGGTGCCGCTGGCCGGTACCTCCAGCCGGACGGTCATCGAGTAGGAGACGCTGGGCGCCGTTGCCATGGCCGACTTCCTTTACTTTCCTCTGTGTCGCGTCGCGCGCAGCCGCGGTGGGGGTCCCCCAGGGGGAGTGGCTCGGAGCGCGCTGGTAGCTCCTCGCTCGGCCCGATCGTCGCACCTACCTGCCGGTACGCGTTAGTCGCCTTCGAGTTTCGGAAATATTGTTCCGACACCTGCGACGGGCGCCCCTCCCAGCTGAGAGGGGCGCCCGTCACGTAACGACTACGACACCGACCCGCCATGCTCGCCTCGCGGCAAGTGGTCGCTCGAAGCGACGAAGGTTGGGCCCGGGGGCTTGGATCGAGCCGGTGCCTTACTCAGGCTAACAAACAGCTCCGGGAAGTCGTTCCCCCATCGGGCAGTTGAGCTGAACGGCCGCGAAACAGGCCCCGATCAGCCGCGTGGTCCGCCGCCCCTGAGCAGTTCCGGCACGCCGTCCGCATCCGGCGCGTCACGCTCCCCGGAGAGCACGGTCAGACGCTGTGTGGCCCGGGTCAGCGCCACGTACAGCACGCGCAGACCGGCGGGTGACGCCCCCGCGGAGACATCGTCCCGGGTGCGGCCCCCGGCGATCTCGGCGGGCGACACCACGAGGGTCGCGTCGTACTCCAGGCCCTTCGCCTCCAGGCTGCCCAGCGGCACCACCCGGTCCCCCAGGTCGGCCAGCCACCGGCGGGCCTCTTCACGACGGTCCATCGCCACCACCACGCCGACCGTGCCGTCCACCTCCGCCAGCAGCCGCCGCGCCTCCTCCCGTACCGACGCTCCCAGGCCCTCGTCACCGGCCACGGCGAAGCGCGGGGTGACGCCGGTGGAGCGGACCGCCTCCGGGGACGGCGACCCCGGCATGGCCAGCGCGAGGACCTTGTCCGCGACCTCGGCGATCTCCGCCGGGTTGCGGTAGTTCACGGTCAGCATGAACTGGCGGCGCGGGCGGTTGCCGAGCGCCTCGTCGCGGGCCGCTGCCGACTCCTCCGGGTCCGGCCACGAGCTCTGCGCCGGGTCGCCGACGATCGTCCAGGTGGCGTGCCGGCCACGGCGGCCGACCATCCGCCACTGCATGGGCGTGAGGTCCTGCGCCTCGTCGACGATGACATGGGCGTAGTCGGTGCGCGCCTCCTCCCGCAGGCTCTCGAGCCGCTCGTCGCGGCTGCGGCGCGCGGCCGCACGGTCGGCGAAGGTGGTGAGCTCCTCCAGGCCGGTGAGGTGGTCGAGCGGGCCGGCCTCGCGCTGCCGGGGGCGGGCGGGTGCGCCGAGCAGGACCTGCAGCTCGTCGAGCAGCGCCACGTCGTGGACGGACAGCGGCCCTCGGCCCTCGGCGTCCAGCCGCCGCAGGGAGCGGGCCAGCAGCCGCACCTCGCGGGGTTGGAGCACCCTCCCCCTGGCCCCACCTCCGGACTTCGTTCGGGTGGTGGTGGCCCCGGACCTCCCGGACCCCCCGGACCAGCGACCGAGCAGCCGCTCGTCCGCCATCGCGGCGAGCACCCGGCGCGGGGTCAGCTCGGGCCACCAGGCGTCGAGGAAGTCGATGAAGTACGGCTCGGTGGAGATGTCCTCGTCGAAGGCGGACCGCGCCTCGGCGGCCAGCTCCGGGTCGGTGTGTCTCTTCCGTGCACCGGATTTGGCCCACAGGGCGTCCAGTAGGAATCTGCGGGCCCGGGGGCGCAGCAGGTTGACGGGTGCCGTGCCGCCGAGGACGGCCCGACGGATGTCCCGCAGCTCCTCCGCGTCGAGCTCGACGCGTTCGCCGAAGGCGATCGCGCGCAGCCGCGACGGGACACCGTCGCCGGTGGCCGCCGGCGGCGGCAGCTGCAGAGCTCCCCTCGCCGCCTTGCGCAGCACCTTCACCATGCGGGCGGAGCCCTTGATCCGTGCCACCTCGGGCTCGTCGAAGGTGTCGGCCTCGGCCCCCTCGACGAGCGAGCCGACCGCGCGGACCGCGACCTGGCCCTCCTCGCCCAGCGAGGGCAGCACGCCCTCGGTGTACGCGACCAGCAGCGGAGTGGGGCTGACGACGAGGATGCCCCCGGCGTACCGGCGCCGGTCCTGGTACAGCAGATACGCCGCCCGGTGCAGCGCGACAGCGGTCTTCCCGGTGCCCGGCCCGCCGCCGACCTCGGTGACGGACGCGGCGGGAGCCCGGATGACCAGGTCCTGCTCGGCCTGGATGGAGGAGACGATGTCGCGCATGGTGTGGCTGCGGGCCCGGCCCAGCGCGGCCATCAGCGCACCGTCGCCGACCACCGGCAGCTCTGCCCCGTCCAGCGACGCGGCCAGCTCGGGCCGCATCAGGTCGTCCTCGACGCCCAGGACCTTACGGCCCTTGCTGCGGATGACCCGGCGCCGGACGACACGCCCCGGGTCCTTCGGGGTGGCCCGGTAGAAGGGCGCGGCGGCCGGGGCCCGCCAGTCGATCACCAGCGGCGAGTAGTCCGCGTCGAGCACACCGAGCCGCCCGATGTGCAACGTCTCGGCGATCTCGGCCCGCTCCCCCTGGACGGCGCCGTCGGCGGGCTCCACGGAGGTGTACGCCCCGTCCGGGCCGCGCTCGCCGTCCTTGCCGAGCAGCAGGTCGATCCGGCCGAAGAGGAAGTCCTCGAATTCGCTGTTGAGACGGTTGAGGTGGATACCGGCACGGAAGACCTGGGCGTCCCGCTCGGCGAGCGCGCCGGGTGTGCCGACCTGGCCGCGGCGGGCGGCGTCGTCCACCAGGAACTCGGCCTCGTGGATCTTCTCCTCCAGACGCCGGTAGACCCGGTCGAGGTGTTCCTGCTCGACACCGATCTCCTGATCTCGTACGGAATCCCGTGCGGGACCGGCTGCGGCTTTCTGCGCGACCACCCGAGGCCCCCTTCTGACGTGCTGGGCAGCCGTCAACCGTACGCGAAGGGGGCGTACCGCGCACCTGGTGATCAGGATTCCTGGTGATCGGTCCCAGCTCAGGCGTCGACCGAGACCAGACGCTTTCCTTCGAAGGTGCGGACCTCGAAGCGATCGATGTCGCTCCGGTCCATGGCCGCGCCGCCATGGACGTACAGCGGGTGCTTGGCCATCTCATGGGTGCTGTCCGGGATGCCGTAGCCCCACTTGGGCACGGCCCAGGACGTGATGATCTCCTCTTCACCGTCCTTGGAGACGGCGACGAGGTTGCACTTCAGCGGGCCCTTCACATTCTTCAGCTCCAGGACGGCGTGGGTCCCCCAGCCCTTCTTCTCTATACCGATCTTCGCGGAGACCTTGCTGGCCGGATCCGTCGCCCCGACCTTCGCAGTCATGTGGTTGAAGAAGGCGTCCTCGGCCGGGCTGGTGGAGTGGGCGTGCGGCTGCGCCGTGGTCGACCTGCCGTCGTCCGAGGTGACCACGGTGGCGACGACCGTGGGCCCGCCGATGATCAGGGCGGCCGCGGCGGCTACCAGGTAGAGGCCGCGCCTGCGGCGCTGCTGGCGCTTGGCGGCCACTTCGTCCACGAGGCGGCCCAGCAGCTGCGGACTCGGCTGTGCGTGCAGTGCGGCGGGGTCGGGGACGGCCGTCGGGGTCTCGGCGAGGGTGGCGAGCAGCGGCTCGATGCCCATGAACTCGTCGAGCTGATCGGCGCAGGCTTCGCAGTAGGCGAGGTGTTCTTCGAACTGGGCCGCCTCCGCCGGGTCGAGCACGCCGAGCGCGTAGGCGCCGACGGCCTCGTGCTCCGAAGGGTGCTCATGCCGGGTCATGCCGTCACTCCTCGTTCTTCGAGCGCGAGCTTCATGGAGCGCAGCGCGTAGAACACTCGGGATCGCACGGTGCCACTGGGTATGCCCAGCCGTGCGGCCGCCTCATTGACCGTACGTCCCTTGAAGTATGTCTCGATGAGCGCCTCGCGGTGGGCGTCGCTGAGGTCGCCGAGAGCATCGGAGAGCGTCATGAGCGAGAGGGCTTTGTCGATCTCGTCCTCCGCGGGCATGAGGTCCAGAGGCGAGGGATCCACCTCCTGCGGACGCGCCTGGCGGCTCCGGTGCCCGTCGATGACGATGCGTCGAGCGACGGTGACCAGCCAGGGGCGTACCGATCCGGTCGCCCGGTTCAGCTGATCCGCATTGCGCCACGCGCGGACCAGGGTCTCCTGAACCACGTCCTCGGCACGGTGGCGGTCACCGGCGACGAGCCGCAGCACATAGGCGAGCAGCGGACCGGCGTGCTCGCGGTAGAGGGCTCGCATGAGCTCCTCATCCGGCTCCCCGGTACGCGACTTGGGCTTCTCGGCCCTGTGCCGGGTTCTTGAAGGACGGTGTTCGACCACGGCCGCATCCTTGCGCACCCCGAACCTCCCGGTCGAGTCCCAGCTGGAAAGAAGGCTGGGGGCAGTCATTGGACGAAAAGCAGGCTGTAGCGGGGGTCCGCGGCCCTCGTCTGCGGCGGACCCCCACCCTTCCTCGGGCCCACTGGCGTGGGGGACCGGTCAGTTGCCCGAGGAGCATGAGACGCCGTGAGCAAGCGGATTGTGCTCTTCACCTTGCGCATGGCGGGTTCCCCCAGGAATTCGGCGAGGCGGGCTGGGTGCCGTTCCCCCCTCAGTACGTGACGGAAGCCCCTTGCCGTTCACCCGGGTTCATGTGACGCACATCTCATTCCGGCTCCCTACGTTCGACGGGCGCCATGAGTACGTACGCAGCCCGACGCGACGAGCCGATGCGCGCCTGGCAGCCGGGGACGCCGTCGTGGAGAAATCAGTTGTCGCCACCCGGGTGACGTCGGAGGATCCTCTCCGTGACAAGGACCGCCGACCAGGACCGGACCGGCCGCGACCCTCCCCCAGCTATCGCTGGGAGGTACCCCCAGCTCACCTCCCGCCCGCTCGCGCTGGTCACCGGCGTCGGCCGCACCGTCGGCATCGGCGCGGGCATAGCCCGCCGACTGGCGGCGTCCGGCTGGGACATCGCCTTCAGCTACTGGACTCCGTACGACGAGCGCATGCCGTGGGGCGTCGAGGCCGAAGCCACCGATGCGATCAGCTCAGCCCTCGTTGAGCACGGGGCCGCAACAGCGGCGATCGAAGCCGACCTCTCCGACACGGACGCCCCCGCGCGGATCTTCGACGAGGCCGAACGCCGGCTCGGCGGTGTCACCGCGCTCGTGATGTGTCACTGCGAGTCGGTCAACTCCGGCCTGCTCGACACGACGGTCGAGAGCTTCGACCGGCACTTCGCCGTCAACGCGCGCGCCACCTGGCTGCTCATCCGCGAGAACGGGCGGCGTTTCCAGGGCGCCCCCGGGACCGGGCGGGTCATCAGCCTCACCAGCGACCACACCGTCGGCAACCTTCCGTACGGCGCGAGTAAGGGAGCTCAAGACCGGATCACTCTGGCTACGGCTCGCGAACTCGCTCAGCTCGGCGTCGCCGCCAACGTCATCAACCCCGGCCCGGTGGACACCGGCTGGATGTCCGACGAGGCGCGGACGTTCTGCCTCCGCCAGACGCCGCTCGGTCGCCTCGGCACCCCGCAGGACACCGCGCACCTGGTGGATTTCCTCTGCTCCCCGCAGGGCCAGTGGATCAACGGTCAACTGCTGATGAGCAACGGCGGCTTCGCCTAGGGGGCGGACAAGACTTACGCGTCGGTGCCGTATTTGGTGGTGGCGGAGGCGTCGAGGGCCAGCCGATAGCCGCGTTTGACCACGGTCTGGATGAGTTTCGGCGCGCCCAGGGCCGCACGGAGGCGCGCCATGGCGGTCTCCACCGCGTGCTCGTCGCGGCCCGCGCCGGGGAGCGCGCGCAGCAGTTCGGCGCGCGGCACCACCCAGCCCGGGCGCCGGGCCAGGGCCCGGAGCAGCGCCATGCCCGCGGGCGGTACCGCGCGCATCTCCCCGTCCACCAGCACTGCGTGGCCGCGGATCTCGAGCTTCCGGCCGGCGACGGGCAACGGCCGCACCCGGCCCGGCAGCTCCACGCACAGCAGCTGGACGAGCGGCCCCAAGCGATAGCGTTCCGGTTGGGCGGTGGCGATGTCATGCGCTTCGAGGGGCAGGGCGGTCACGGGGCCCACGCAGGCCGGCAGCACGTCGTGCCGCAGGGCGTCCAGCAGTTCGTCCAGCATGCCGCGCTCCCGTGCCCGCTCCAGCAGCGAGGCAGCGGCCGGGGCGCTGGTGAAGGCCACCGCGTCGAGCGAGCGGGCGACCGTCGCATCCAGCAGCCGGTCGACGGGGCCGATGTCCTCGGGCGGCATCCAGCGGTACACGGGCACGCCGACGACCTCCGCACCGCCGGCGCGCAGTGCCTCCACAAAACCCGGCAGCGGCTCGCCGTGCAGCTGAATCGCTATCCGCCGGCCGCTCACCCCCTCTTCCAACAGCCGGTCGAGCACCTCGGCCATCGATTCGGAGGCCGGCGACCACGCCTCCGTCAGCCCGGCGGCCCGGATCGCACCGCGCACCTTGGGCCCACGGGCCAGCAGCTCCACCCCGCGCATCCGCTCCAGCAGGGCCTCGCCAAGACCCCAGCCGTCGGCGGCCTCGACCCAACCGCGGAAACCGATGGCGGTGGTGGCGACCACGACGTCCGGCGGGTTGCCGATCAACTGCTTGGTTGCGGAGAGGAGTTCGGCGTCGTCGGGCAACGGGACGATGCGCAGCGCCGGTGCGTGCAGCACGGCCGCGCCGCGGCGTTGCAACAGTGCCCGCAGCTCGTCGGCGCGGCGGGCGGCGGTGACGCCGACCGTGAAACCGGCCAGCGGCTGCTGGGCGGCGGCGGTCTTGGGTTCGGCGGCCTCGCCCGTGAGGACCGGTCGGGCTCTCTTCTGCTCTCCGTGCATGGCTCTGCTTTCGTCCCGCTTCGCGGTGTGGGTGCATGTGCGCCCCGGCTTGGGATGGTCCCAACCCCGGGTGACATGCGCGGGGCGCCCAGATTTCCCCGGTGTTACAGCGCGTACGGCCCGGGTGTCCCGAGCCGTACGCACCGTGACGGGCGGACCGCTATCAGACCTCCGCGAAAGCGGGCTGAGGCCGCTCGGACACCTGCTGCCCCTGCCCTGCCACCACCTGCGTACGCGATGGCGTGCGCCGCAGGTATACGGCCCAGGTGACCACGAAGCACACCACGTAGAAGGCGAGGAAGGCGACGAAGGCGCCGGTGCCTGTCCCAGCCGTCAGGAAGGACTGCCGGAAGGCGAGGTTGATACCGAGCCCGCCGACCGCGCCCACCGCGCCGATCAGGCCGATCGCGGCACCGCCCAGGCGCCGCCCGTAGGCCCCGGCCTCCTCACCGGTCAACCCCAGCGCAACGGCCTTCGCGTGGTAGATGCCCGGGATCATCTTGTACGTGGAGCCGTTTCCGACCCCGGTGAGCACGAACAGCACGATGAAGCCGACGAGGAAGAGCGGCAGCGACTTCTGCATCGAGGCCATGATCACAAAGCTGGTGGCGACGCCCATGGCGGCGAAGTTCCACAGCGTGATCCGCCCGCCGCCGTACCGGTCCGCGAGCCAGCCGCCCACCGGCCGGATGAGCGAGCCCAGCAGCGGCCCGATGAAGGTGACCGACGCCGCCTGCAGCGGGGTGCGGCCGAACTGGGTCTGCAGCACAAGACCGAAGGCGAAGCTGTAGCCGATGAAGGAGCCGAACGTCCCGATGTAGAGGAACGACATGATCCACGTGTGCGGGTCCTTCACGGACTCCTTCGCCGCTCCGGTGTCGTTCTTCACCGGCGCGAGATTGTCCATGAAGAGCGCGGCGAAGATCGCCGACACCGCGATCAGCGGCATATAGATGGTCAGCAGCACCCGCGGCTGCCCGGCGCCCACGGTGGCGATGACCGCCAGCGCGACAAGCTGGACGACCGGCACCCCGATGTTGCCGCCACCGGCGTTCAGGCCCAGCGCCCAGCCCTTCTTACGGAGCGGGAAGAAGGAGTTGATGTTGGTCATGGAGGAGGCGAAGTTGCCGCCGCCGACCCCGGTGAGCATCGCGACCAGCATGAAGGTCGTGTACGAGGTGCCGGGCTCCATCACGATGAACGCGGCGATGGTCGGCAGCAGCAGCATCGATGCCGCGATGATCGTCCAGTTCCGTCCGCCGAAGCGAGCGACGGCGAAGGTGTACGGCACCCGGACGATCGATCCGACCAGGGTGGCCACAGCTACCAGGAAGAACTTCCCGGCCGGGTCGATCCCGTACTCCGGCCCCATGAAGAGGACCAGGACCGACCACAGGGTCCAGATGGAGAAACCGATGTGCTCGGAGATGATCGAGAAGGTCAGGTTGCGGTTCGCGACCTTCTCGCCCTTCTCTTCCCAGAAGGTCTCGTCCTCCGGATCCCACTGGTCGATCCAGCGGCCCCGTTTACGGGATGTCGTCGTCGGGGCTGTCATCACGCCTCCACAAAGTGTCGGGCCGAGGCCAGGAACATGGCGCCGTGATGCCGAAAGTAGAGATGTCGGGTTTCCGTCCCGTGGCGGCAGGTGACGTCGACGAAACCTTGCACTCACGGGCGTGGCTCCCAGCGTGTGAGAGCCGCCGAGGCCGGGCGACCGAAGCCGGCCGCGAGTGGCGGCCAGGGTAAACACGGCCCGCCACCCCCTGTCCAGGCCCAGCGGGCCCGCCCCCGCTGCCATGCCGACGTGTGCCAGTCGGCCACTTCCCGCAGGAGCGCGGCCGTGGCCCCACGCGACCAGCCTCGCGTGAGGAACGTCACCATCCGGACACGGCGCCACGGATCACCAAGCGTCCTCTTCCCCGAAGAGATCCTCACCGGCCAGACGCGCAGCGTCCGCACGTGCCCGAGTGAGCCACACCTCGCGCTCCAGCAGGCGCAACGCGCGCCGGATCACATCACTCGGGCTCTCACCCCTGCGCATCGCGGCTTTGATGATCCGCGCGTCCTCTTCGGTGGGCCTGAACCCTGTGGTCGCCGCCATACCGGCCGGGCTAGGGGCCACGTTTCATGTCTGTCGAGCGAGAGCAGCGGCGGTGCGATCTCGAGGGCCCCTGGTTGCCTGGGGCGGTGGAAAATCTGTGGACCGCATGGGTGCGGGCGATCAAGGTGGGGCGGTGATTCGTTTCCTTGCCCTCCGACCCGTCCCCCGTACGAGCCCGGCACCGGCACCGCCGGCAGCGCCGCCTGCCTCGCCCCGGCGCTCGCCGACCGCTGCCTACCATCGGCTGTTCTCCGCCGCACCGCTGGCTTTCACGCTCGCAGGCTTCCTCGGTCGGCTGCCGGTCTCCATGCTCGGTGAGCACCGTCGTGATGATCGCCACGACGCGGGACTCGTACGCCCTCGCCGGGGCGGTCTCGGCGACCGGAGTGGCGCTGACCGCGATCATGTCGCCGCTGCTGGGGCGGTGGGTGGACCGGCACGGCCAGGCGCGCGTGGCCGTGCCGGCGGCGCTCGTCTTCGCCGCCGGCGCCACGGCCATGCTGCTGTCCGTGCGGTACGGCGCCCCGGACTGGGCGCTGTTCGTGTGCTGCGCGGGCTCCTCGGCAGTGCCGAGCCTGGGCGCGATGACCCGTGCCCGCTGGACCGAGCTCTACCGCGACGACGCCGCGTCCCGGCACACCGCCGGCTCCTTCGAACAGGTCCTGGACGAGCTGTGCTTCATGCTGGGGCCGGTGCTGGCCATGCTGCTGTGCACGACGGCGTTCCCGGAGGCGGGGCTGCTGACGGCGACCGTGCTGCTAGTGGCGGGGACCCTGCTGTTCGCCGCGCAGCGGCGGACGGAGCCGCCCGTGCACGCCCGTATCGGCGAGGGCGCACGCTCGCCGCTGCACAACCCCGGTCTGCGGGTGGTCCTGGTGACCTTCCTCGCGACCGGCGCTCTCTTCGGCTCCATGGAGGTGGCGACGATCGCGACGGTGGACGCGCTGGGTGGCGGATCGGCGAGCAGCGCCCTCCTCGCGCTCCAGGCGGCGGGTTCCTGCGTCGCGGGCCTGATCTTCGGCGCCGTGCCGGTGCGCGGTACGGCACCGATGCGGTTCGTGGCCGGGGTGGCCGCCATGGCGGTGGCCGTTCTGCCGTTGCTCGCGGCAGACGGTCTCGGCACCCTGGCCGTGCTGCTCTTCGTCGCGGGAATGGCGACGGCGCCCACCATGGCCACCGGTATGACGCTCGTCCAGGACGTGGTCCCCGCGGCCCGGCTCAACGAGGGCATGACCACGGTCTTCACCGGCCTGCTGATCGGCATCTCCGCGGGGGCGGCGGCCGGGGGATGGACGGTCGACCGGCTGGACGGCGCCGCCGTGTCGTACGCCTACGCCGCCCCGGCGGCTGCCGGACTGCTCGCGCTGATCGCCGCGCTCGCCGGGCGGAGGCGGCTCCACCTCGGGTAAGGGGGTGCGGGTGGCGAAGCCCCCGCCCAGCGCGGCGAAGCCGCGCAGAAACGACGAAGGCGAGGCGGTCCGCACCTTCCGCGGACACACCCGGGTAAGGGGGTGCGGGTGGCGAAGCCCCCGCCCAGCGCGGCGAAGCCGCGCAGAAACGACGAAGGCGAGGCGGTCCGCGCTTTCCGCGGACACACCTCGCCGCTCGCCTTCGTGGAGATGGCGGGAATCGAACCCGCGTCCAACGGTGCGGAACCAGGGCTTCTCCGAGCGCAGTCTGCTGTGCTTTTCTCGGCCCCGGCAGTCACGCAGACAAGCTGCCGACGGGCTCAGTCACTGTTTGGTTTCCCGCTACGCCCCGTGACCGGGCCTAGCGGTTTAGTTCCCTAGCTGATGCCAGGATCCGGGTCGGGAACACCCCCGGGCTGACACTTCGCAGATCGCTACTTAGGCAGCGAGGGCGAAGGAATCGCGCTTGGTGTTGGCGATTATTTTTTGCGACACGTGGTTTACGAGATCATTGCCGCTTCCTCGGCTCGCTTCCCCTGCCTCGACATCCGCTGTCGAAACCGATCATCCCCATGTGGCCACTATTGAGTTGGATACCGCGTGCGCACCCCGTGAGGTGCAGCTGTCATCGTACGGAACAACACGCCCCGATGCCAGCGCATTCCCGCCGGTCAGGCGCGCTGCCGGCGCCTCACGGCCGAGATCGCGCGGTCCGCCTCGCGGCGGTCCTGCTTCTCCCGCAGCGTCTGCCGCTTGTCGTACTCCCGCTTGCCCTTGGCCAGCGCGACCTCCACCTTGGCCCGGCCGTCCTTGAAGTACAGCTGCAGCGGTACGAGCGTGTGCCCGGTCTCCTGGGTCTTGCCGATCAGCTTGTCGATCTCCGCCCGGTGCAGCAGCAGCTTCCGCTTCCGCCGCGCCGAGTGGTTCGTCCACGTCCCCTGGCTGTACTCGGGGATGTGCACGTTGTGCAGCCACGCCTCACCACCGTCGAGCTGCGCGAAGCCGTCCACGAGCGAAGCCCGTCCCTGCCGCAGCGACTTCACCTCCGTGCCGGTCAGCACCAGACCGCACTCGTAGGTGTCGAGGATGGTGTAGTCGTGCCGCGCCTTCTTGTTCTGCGCGATCAGCTTGCGACCCGTCTCTTTAGCCATAGCCCGGCCATTCTCGCACTACGCCCCGTCCCCGAGGCCACTCAATACTGTGCGGGACCGCTGCTCGGCGCGGCCGCGCACGCTCAGGTCGGGGGTGATGCCGTCGCCGTCCACGGTACGCCCGGCGGGGGTCCGGTAGTGGCCCACGGTGAGCTCGGCGACCGAGCCGTCCGGCAGCTCGCTGGGCATCTGCACCGTGCCCTTGCCGAACGTGCGCGAGCCGACGACCACGGCACGGCCGCGGTCCTGGAGCGCACCGGTCAGCAGTTCGGCGGCGCTCATGGTGCCGCTGTCGACGAGGACGACGAGCGCGCTGCGGTCGTCACCGCCCTCCGCGGCGTAGAGGGCCCGCTCCTCGCCCTGGACGTCGTACGTGGCCACCAGGCCGCCGTCGAAGAAGGCCGAGGCGGCGGTGACGGCCTCCGAGACCAGGCCGCCCGAGTTGCCGCGCAGATCGAGCAGGATTCCGTCGCCCTGCGGGACGTTCCGCACGGCCCGCCGCACCTGCTCGCCGGTGCCCTTGGTGAAGGACCCGACCTTGATCCGGGTGGTTCGATCGGCGGCCGACCGGTCGGCGGTGACGTTCTCGGTGGCCAGCCGGGTGCGGCGCAGCGTCTGCTGCCAGGTCAGGCCGTCACGCTCCAGGCCGAGCACCACCGGCGTGCCCGCGGCCGCCGCCCGCTCGCCGTCCGCGTCGCCACCGCGGAGCCGGGAGACGACCTCGGTGACGGGCCGCCCGGTGATGCGCTCGCCGTCGATGGTCCGGAGCGTGTCACCGGCCCTGATGCCGGCGCGGTGGGCGGGGCTGCCCGGCTGGACCCGGGCCACCTCGATCCGGTCGCCTGGGCGGGATCGCACCCACAGGCCGACACCGACGTACTCGCCGTCGAGGGCCTGCTGGACGTCCTGGTACTCCCGGGCGCTGTAGACGGCGCTCCAGCGGTCGCCGCTGCGGCTCACCACTTCCTCGGCCGCCTCGGAGCCGGACTTGCCCTCGGCCATCGCTTCGGCGGCGGCTCGGGCGACCTCGGTACGGTCGGCGGTCCCGGCCGTCGAACGGGACGGCGGGGAGGAGGAATTGCGGGCCTCCTCCCCGAAGGAGGTGGCCACACCGGTCGCCAGCACACAACCGAAGACCAATGTCAGGGCAGCCCCGCGGCGAATCCCGCGGGGCCGGACGAACATCCACGGGCCCGACATGCGGGTGAGTCTAGGACAACGCAAGGGCGCCGCACGGCAGGTTGACCGTACGGTGCAAGGGGTATGTGTCACACCTTGAGGTACTTGCGGAGCGCGAAGAAAGCCGCCACCGCGGGCATGAGCAGGCCAATAGCGAGCACCAGCGGCAGCTTGGCCAGCACCGCGTCCCAGCCGATGAAGTTGATGAGTTGCATCTTCTCGGCGAGCGCCAGGCCGTGATCGATGAGGAAGTAACGGCCGATCAGCAGCATCGCGCAGGCCCCGATCGCACCCAGCAGCCCGGCGACCGCCGCCTCCATGATGAACGGCATCTGGATGTAGAAGCTGGACGCCCCGACCAGCCGCATGATGCCGGTCTCACGGCGGCGGCTGAACGCCGACACCCGGACGGTGTTGACGATCAGCATCAGCGCGACGATCAGCATCAGCGCCATGACGCCGAGCGCCGCCCAGTTCATCCCGTTGAGCAGATTGAAGAGGTTCTCCAGCAGCCCCTTCTGGTCCTGGACCTCCTGCACACCCGGCCGGCTGGAGAAGGCGCTGGAGATCACCTCGTACTTCTCGGGGTCCTTCAGCTTGATCCGGAAGGATTCCTGCATCTGGTCCGGGGTGAGGGAGTCGGCGAGCGGAGAGTCGGCGAACTGCTCCTTGTAGTGCGTGAACGCCTGGTCGGCGGTCTCGAACTGCACGTTGTCGACGACCGACATCTTCTCGAGGTCGGTGCGGATCTCGGTCTTCTGGTCCTCGGTGACGGCACCCTTGGCGCAGTTGGGATCGCTCTCCGCGTCGTTCTTGTTGCAGAGGAAGATCGAGACGTTGACCTTGTCGTACCAGTAGCCCTTCATCGTGCTCACCTGGTCGCGCATGAGCAGCGACCCGCCGAAGAGGGCGAGGGAGAGGGCGACGGAGACGATGACCGCGAAGGTCATCGTGAGATTGCGACGGAGACCGACGCTGATCTCCGACAGGACGAACTGGGCGCGCATGATGTCCTTTCAGGGGTGGTGTGAGCGACTCCAGGGGCGGTTACTCAGTGCTGGTAGCCGTACACACCGCGCGACTGGTCGCGAACCAGCCGGCCCTTCTCGAGTTCGATGACGCGCTTGCGCATCTGGTCGACGATCTGCTGGTCGTGCGTGGCCATCACGACCGTGGTGCCGGTCCGGTTGATCCGGTCCAGCAGCTTCATGATGCCGACGGAGGTCTGCGGGTCGAGGTTGCCGGTCGGCTCGTCCGCGATCAGCAGCATCGGGCGGTTGACGAAGGCCCGTGCGATGGCTACGCGCTGCTGCTCACCACCGGACAGCTCGCCCGGCATGCGGTCGTCCTTGCCGCCCAGGCCGACGAGATCGAGGACCTCGGGGACGGTTTTGCGGATCTGGCCGCGCGGCCTGCCGATGACCTCGAGCGCGAAGGCCACGTTCTCGCCCACCGTCTTGTTGGGGAGCAGCCGGAAGTCCTGGAAGACGGTGCCCAACTGGCGGCGCATCTGCGGCACCTTCCAGTTGGAGAGTCTGCCCAGGTCCTTGCCCAGCACGTGCACCCGGCCGTGGGAGGCACGCTCCTCGCGCAGCAGCAGCCGCAGGAAGGTGGACTTGCCGGAGCCCGAAGAGCCCACGAGGAAGACGAACTCGCCTCTCTCGATCTCGAGCGAGACGTCACGGAGGGCGGGACGGGTCTGCTTGGGATAGGTCTTGGAGACGTTGTCGAATCGGATCACGGATGCACCAGTGTCGACCTGTGGATGGGGGGTACGGGATGCCGTACAGCGGATCCCTTCAGTGACCGTGACCATACGCGAAGGCGCAAGGGCCGTGCAGTTGTCGGTGGGGGTTCGGCGAAGGTTGAGCGTTTATTCACGGCACCATCAGGCATAAAACCGACATTGCCGACGGTCACCGGTGCCGTACGGTGACCGTCCCGTGCTACCTGGGTGTCACGGATGCGAGCGGGGCCGCGCCGAATTCTGCGGAAGCTGGCACAGTGGATAGTGGAGAGCGGGGGAACCGAGTGGCTCTCCGGTGCGTTGGCCACAGTGAGGAGGAGATCGCATGACGTGCGACCGTCTGGTGTGCGCCAACTGCGCGGCCCCTGTCAGTGAGGGCCGCTGCCCGGTCTGCCGCGCCAGCAGGGAGCGGTTGCAGAAAGAGGGCATATTCGCCGGACTGTCTCCCGCGGCGCTGCTCGTGCTACTGGTGGCGCTGATCGCGGTGGCCGTACTGGCGCCGGTGATCGCGGCGCCGGCGTAGGCCGAGCCCACACGACGTTCGAGGGGCCCCGGAGTGCTGTCGCACTCCGGGGCCCCTCGCTTGCACAGCGCATTCGGTCCTGTCATCTCACCGAATGTCGCGATCCGCTTACGCGGCGGCGCCACCGCCACGGCTGACCAGGCGCGGCATCATGCGGAAGCCAATGCCGCCCGCAATCATGGTCGCGGCGCCGACCAGCAGGAACGCGGTCTCGGAGGCACCGGTCGCGGCGAGCTCCTCCTTGGCCTTGCCCTGCTGCACCGGTGCCGAGCCGACGCTGTCGGTGTCGGTGCCGACGTCCGTACCCGTCTCACCGTCGGGGCCCGGGTTGTTGCCACTGTCGCCACCGCCGGTGCCGTTGCCCGGCTCGGACGGCTCTTCACCCGGCTCGGACGGCTCCTCGCCCGGCTCGCTCGGCTCCTCGGTGGGCGGCGTCGGGACGTCCGTCGGGACGTCGGTCGGGACATCGGTCGGGATGTCCGTGGGAATGTCGGTCGGGATGTCCGTGGGGATATCCGTGGGGATCTCCGTCGGGATCTCGGTCGGCTCCTCCGTCGGGTCGTCGTTGCCGTTCCCGATGCCGACGCCGAGGCCGGCGCCGTTGTCGTCGGCGTGCGCCTCGACGCCGATGCCGGCGACCTCGACACCGACCGCAGAGGCTGCGCCCGCGGCGGTCAGCGACGCACCGGCCGCGATCACCGCACCGGCGGCTATCCGCGCCACGCGCAGCCGCGTCTTCTTCGTCATATGCGTGCTACCCCCAGTAGCTGTTCTCGTGAGTGGAGCAGCCATGTCATCAGGCGCCGGCCGCAGCCGCATGGGAGAGTCGATCCGCAGGAACTCACGCCCTGCCCCACCCCGTTCACACTGCGCCCCCAGTCATGGGCATGCCGCGCCTCAGCTTTCCCAGATTTCACAGGCCCGTCAAGGTCATTTCTGGACGTCATGCCCCCTGTTGGGGGACTTGTCCGGCCTGATCAACACCGGAATGTGACATAGCCTCCACACGGCAACCGAGCGGCGGCGTACCGCGCTTGACGAAGCGCGATACGCCGCCGCTCAGTTCCGACCGCTACGGGCCTGCCGCAACTGCCCTGCCGCAACTGCCCTGCCACCACTGCCGCGTTACTGCTGTTCCCGCTGCTTGCGGCGGACGCCCGCTTCAAGGCTGCACCCACTGTTCCTCTCGCAGGGCCTCCGCACAGGTGAGTTACTTCTCCTGCTGCTTGCGCCAGCGGATGCCCGCTTCGAGGAAACCGTCGATGTCACCGTCGAGGACGCCCTGAGGATTGCCGACCTCGTACTCGGTGCGCAGATCCTTGACCATCTGGTACGGGTGCAGGACGTACGAACGCATCTGGTTGCCCCAGGAGTTGCCGCCGTCGCCCTTGAGCGCGTCCATCTTCTCCTGCTCCTCCTGACGGCGCCGCTCGAGCAACTTGGCCTGGAGGACGTTCATCGCGGTCGCCTTGTTCTGAATCTGCGAGCGCTCGTTCTGGCAGGAGACGACGATGCCGGTCGGGATGTGGGTGATACGGACCGCCGAGTCGGTGGTGTTGACACCCTGGCCGCCGGGACCGGAGGAGCGGTAGACGTCGATGCGCAGTTCGGACTCGTCGATCTCGACATGGTCGCTCTGCTCGACGACGGGGAGCACCTCGACGCCCGCGAAGGATGTCTGACGGCGGCCCTGGTTGTCGAACGGCGAGATCCGCACCAGGCGGTGGGTGCCCTGCTCGACGGAGAGCGTGCCGTACGCATACGGGGCCTGGACGGCGAAGGTCGTCGACTTGATGCCGGCCTCCTCCGCGTACGACGTCTCGTAGACCTCGGCCTTGTAGCCGTGCCGCTCGGCCCAGCGCAGATACATCCGCTGCAGCTTCTCCGCGAAGTCGGCGGCGTCGACACCGCCCGCCTCGGCGCGGATGTTGACCACGGCCTCGCGGGCGTCGTACTCGCCGGAGAGGAGCGTGCGGACCTCCATCTCGTCCACCGCCTTGCGGACGGCGACCAGCTCGGCCTCGGCCTCGGCACGGGTGTCCGCGTCGTCCTCGGCGTCGGCCAGCTCGAAGAGAACCTCGAGGTCGTCGACGCGGCCGCGCAGCTCCTCGGCCCGGCGCAGCTGGCCCTGGAGGTAGGAGAGCCGGCTGGTGATCTTCTGCGCGTTCTCCGGGTCGTCCCACAGAGAGGGGGCCGCCGCCTGCTCCTCGAGCACGGCGATGTCGGCCCGCATCCGGTCAAGGTCCAGGACGGCCTCGATCGACCCCATGGTGGAGGAGAGGGACTTCAGCTCTTCGGATACATCGACGACTGCCACGGGTCCAGCGTAACGGCTGCCGACGACGGGCCTCGCCGCCCTCGTCGCGGCCGCTCCCGGCGGGGCGATACGCACCGACGGATACTTTTGCCGGGAATCGGTCCACAATGGGTGGGTACGCGGCTGCTCAGCCGACCGGCAGGACCCCACAGGAGAAGGAGGGCCGCCGTGACCGAGAAGCGCGAAGAAGAGTCCACAGCGCCCCGGCGTCTGCAGCTCCGCACCGGGAGCGAGACGCCGATCGATCCGGAGGATCTGGTACGGGTGTCGGGGCGTGATGTGACGCCCGAGCGGCTTGAGAGGGCCCGGCGCCTGCTCGAGGAGATGGGACCGGCGGCCGCCGAGCGATACCTTCCCTGAACCCTCGCATCACCGGTCGGCTGTGAGCCCGGCGTCCCCGTTCCGGGCTCCTGGCCGCTGAGGACCTGTGCGCCGAGCACCGAACGCCGAACGCCGACCGTGATCGATGATCGTGCGATCACGGCGGCGGTTCTGCCTTGTGATCAACCGCTTGATCAACCGCCGCCGTCAGGGCGTCGTCGAGGGCTTCCCTCAGCCGGAGGTCCCGCCACTGCCGTAGCCGGAGGGACTGTCCTCGGACTGCTCCACGCCGGGCTGCGACGTGTCCGCGTCGTCGTCCGAGAACGCCAGCCAGCCGCCCAAGCCCGCCGCTGCGACGAGAGCCGCGGCCGCAGCTCCGAGCTTGGCCCTGCGGCGTCGTACGGCCGCCGTGCGGTGGCGGGCCGAACCGGGACGGCGCTCTCCTGAGGCGCGCGGCACCCGCGCTGTGCCGCGAGCGCCGCCCGCGAGCTCCTCGGCGCTCGGCACGCGCATGCTCGTGTGGGTGTCGCGGCCGGAGTCCGGGGTGGAGCCGTGGACGAGGGGGACGGCCGCCCTGCGGGGCGCGCCTGGAGCGGTCCCCTGGGCAGGCTCCTCGTACGGCACCGGGTCCGGGCCCTCGGGTTCGCAGCCGGGCTCGTCGACGTCAAGCGGCGGGATGCCTGCCAGGCCGGGCAGCAGCTGACGCAGGCGGCCGGCCAGCTCGGCCGCGCGCAGCCGTGACGCGGGCGACTTGGCGAGGCACTGCACGAGCAGCTGCCACAGCTCGTCGGGGATGCCGGGGAGCGGCGCGACGGTCTCGGTGACATGGCGGCGGAGGATGGCGCCAGGGTGGCCTCCGCCGAACGGGGTGAAGCCCGCCAGCAGCTCGTAGAGGACCGTCGCGAGAGCGTAGATGTCGACGGAGGCGCGGGGCGGCAGACCCTCGACGATCTCCGGGGCGAGGTAGTCGGGGGTACCGATGATCTTCGTCGCGCGAGTGCGCCGGGGAGCATCGACGAGCCGGGCCACCCCGAAGTCGGTGAGCAGCGCGGGGTGGGCCCCGCCGGGGCCGAGCGGACCCTGCATGTCGAGGAGGACGTTCTCCGGCTTGACGTCGCGGTGCACGACGCCCGCGGAGTGGGCGGCGGCGAGGCCGTCGGCCACGTCGGCGGCGATGGCGACGGCCGCCTCGGGGGCGAGGCGCCGCTCGCGGTCCAGACGGGTGCGCAGATCCGTGCCGCGGACGAGGTCCATGACGAGAGCGAGGTCGTCGCCGTCCACCACGAGGTCGCGGACGCCGACCACGCGCGGGTGGGAAAGGCCGAGGAGAGCGGTGCGCTCCTGGACGAACCGTTCGACCAGCTCCTGGTCGGCGGCGAGATCCTCACGCAACAGCTTGATGGCGACGGGCCCTTCAGGACCCTCGCCGAGCCACACCGTGCCGACGGATCCACGCCCCAGGACCTGGTGGGCGGTGTATCGGCTGCCGATCTTCCGTGCCAAGACTGCTCCGACGTGTCGTGCCTCCACAGGGCTCGCGGGTTCTACGAGCCCTCTGGAGGCTGGCGTTGACGACAAAGCTACGCGGATACCGGCAGCTGCGTGCCCCGGTCGACGGCAACCGTCACTTCTGTGGGGGAAATCGCCCGCCGGAAGTCGACAAGTCTCCAGGATGGCCGGTCAGTTACGGAGTGCCGGCCCCGCTGTCGATGCCCGAGCCGGAGCTCGTGCCTGAGCTCGTGCCCGATCCGGCCGGCTCCGTCGCAGCGCCGAGTTCGGAGATCCAGTCCGACACCTTGCCGATCAACTCGCTGGTCGCATTCCAGAAGCTCTTGCCCTCGGCGATCCACTCCTGGAGCGGAGTGAGCTCCCAGATGAGCCAGGCCGCCACGATGAAGATCACGATGGTGAACAGGCAGCCCTTGAGGCAGCCCAGCCCCGGGATCCGCATCGGGTTCGCGCTGCGGCGCGGCTCCCGGCGCGGAGCGGGGCGCTCCGGCGGGGGCGGCGGCGGGGCGTACCGCTGCGGCTGGGGCTGCCTGCGGCGCGGCTGCTGCTGGGGCTGCGGCGGGGCGTACGGGGCCGGCGGGGGGCCGCCCTGCGGCTGCCCGTACGGCTGGGGCGGCGGGGGTGCGGGGGCCGGACGGCGCTGCGGACGGCGGCGCAGCAGATCCTCGCTCGGGTCGAGGTACTGGATCTGCGTCTGCTCGTTGCGGTCGCGGGCGGCGGCCATCTGGGTCTGCCAGGGGTGCGGGCCGTCCGGGACGGGCGGCATCGCGCGCGTCGGATCGGCGTCGGGGCCGGGGCCGCCCGGGCCGCTGCCGTGCTGCATGACCTGGGTGGGCTCGGCGTTCGGGCCGTCCGCGGACAGCACGCTGGTCGCGGCGTTCGGGTCGTAGGAGCCCGCGCTGCCCGACGGCAGGAACTGCGTCGCGTCGGCGTCGCCTCCGGTCCCCGCTCCGGCGCCGGTGCCCGTACCCGGGACCGGGGCGGGCGCCGGGTCGGGCGCGAGCAGTGCGGCGACGCCGAGCGCGGCCTCGGCCTGGGCCGCGGAGGCGTGCACGCCGATGCCTCCGGCGACCACGCGCAGGGCGCGGGCGAGGTTCACGGCAGAGGGCCGCTCGTCCGGGTTCTTGCGCAGGCAGTGCTCTATGACCGTCCACAGCGGCTCGGGCACGGTGGTGGGCCGGCGCGGCTCCTCGCTGAGGTGCCGGTGCAGCACCTCCAGAGCGGTGGCCCCGGCGAACGGCGGACGGCCGGTGACCAGTTCGTACAGCAGGATGCCGGCGCCGTAGACGTCGACCGCCGAGGTCTGCGGCCGCCCCTCGGCGGACTCGGGCGCGACGTACGTGGGCGTGCCGACGAACTCCTGGGTGCGCGTCAGGCCGGGCGAGTCCGCCAGCCGGGCGATGCCGAAGTCGGTGAGCATCGGGTGCATCTGGCCGTCGCTGCCGGTGAGCAGGACGTTGGCGGGCTTCAGATCGCGATGCACGACGCCGTCGGCGTGGCTGGCGGCGAGGGCGTCGGCGATCTGCGCCGTGAGGAGGGACGCGGCGACCGGGCTGAACGGACCGTTCTCCCGCAGATAGCGCTGCAGGTCGGGACCCTCGATCAGGTCCATGACCAGGGCGAGGAGATCGCCCTCGACGACGAGGTCGCGGGTCCGGACGATGTTGGGATGCGTGAGCCGCAGGAGCACGGACCGCTCGCGCAGGAAGCGCATCACGACGTCCGGGTCGCTCGCCAGCTCCTCCTTGAGGACCTTGATCGCGACCGTCTCGCCGGGCTGGCCCGGCACGGCCGCCTCGGCACCCGCCGTCTCTCGCTGGCGAGCCCGCCAGACCGTGCCCGTGGCTCCGCGTCCGAGCGGCTCCTCGAGCAGGTATTTACTGCCTACCGGCCGCACGTCATGTGCTCCCTGATCGTCGTCCAACTCTCCTGGGGGGCCGCCGGAAGGCTCGCCGACCCGTTCGACCAACTGTAGTGGCGATGCGCAAGGCTTACGGGCCGACGGCTGCTGCCGACCGGGGCGCCCCGGGGGCTTGCCTGGAAGACGCGGCCCGGGAGCGGATGGTTGCCCGGCCGGAAGGACGTTGCCCGGCACTGTCCCCGAAAGGGCGAACGGGGTGATCGTGTCTGCGCCCCAGCAGGCAGTTTTCGGCCGATGACGTTCCATCCAAGATCGAATGATGGTCATCGCGGGGCGAGGTGTCAGTGGCAGGTGCGAGGATGCATCCAGCACCGGATCGGCGGGGAGCGGGGGTTCCGCCCGACGTGGTGACCTGTACGTGCCGAGGGGCCCGTGCGCGGCGGGGGACAGCAGGCCACCCGCGATGCGCAGCCGGGTCAGAAGGGACCGTAGACGGCGATGCAGATCCGGCTGACCGTCCTCGGGCCGCGTGGCGGCCACGCCCTGCGCGCCTGCGACGTGCTCGTCACTGCTCCGGCCGGCACGGCGCTCGCGGCGGTCGCCGGGGGGCTCGCCGCCGCCGTCGCCGCCGCCTCGCCCGGATCCTCGGGGGCGGAGCCCACGGCAGGCTCCTCCGGATCTGTCGTGCTCTACGCGGGCGCGGAGCGGCTCGACGCGCAGCGCAGCGTGCTGGGCGAGCCGCCGCTGACGGACGGCGCGGTGCTCTCCCTGCACGCTCCGGCCGAACCCGGCCGTCACCCCGGCGTGCCGCATGACGCACCGTCGGACGCGTCGGCGCAGCTCCATGTGGTCGCCGGGCCGGACTCGGGCGGCGTCCATCTGCTGCAGGGCGGCCAGATCCGCATCGGCCGCTCGGCGGACGCCGACGTACCGCTCGACGACCCGGACGTCTCGCGCCTGCACTGCGCGGTGACGGTCGCCGAGGACGGC
Organism: Streptomyces sp. KR80; assembly: GCF_052245555.1. Taxonomy (NCBI): domain Bacteria; kingdom Bacillati; phylum Actinomycetota; class Actinomycetes; order Kitasatosporales; family Streptomycetaceae; genus Streptomyces; species Streptomyces sp. KR80. The sequence continues at coordinate 56,746 of NZ_JBQQCD010000014.1, read as the reverse complement.
CGGGTCGCGGTCGCCGACCTGGGCTCGACGAACGGCACCACGCTGTCCGGCACCCCGATCGGCGCCCGTCCCGCCCCGCTCCGGCCGGGCGCGCTGCTCCGCCTGGGCGAGTCGGCCCTCCGGCTGGTCCCCGGGCCGCGCGGCGCGACCGGTGTCGGATCGATGGGCATGGGCCGCTCGCCGCTCCCACCCGCCCTGCCGACGGCCCCGGACGGCGAGGGCCACCTCCGTGTCACCCTGGCGCCGACGCCGGACGACGAGGGCGACCTCCGCCTCGTACCGGCGGCGACGCCCGGCTCACCGGCCGCCCCGGCGCCGGTCGCCGAGACGACCACCACGCCTGGGCCGGCCCCCGCTTCCTTGGCCCCGACCCCGATGGATGGATCCCACAGGGCGCAGGACGCCCACGCTCGGCAGAGCCCGCCCGGTGGTGAGAATCCTCAGGGCGCTCGGCCCCACCCGGCCGTACCGCGCGGAGAGACGCCGGTCCGTGCCGGACCTCACCGTCCGTCCTGGGCCATCGACCCCCACGCGCCCAGCGGAGGCGAGCACCCCGCCGGGCCCACAACTGGTGCGGTCACGGGCACCTCCCTGCCCTTCACCGCACCGGGCGACCGTGGCGAACCGGGCGGCCACGAGCCACGCAAAGCCCGGTCACTGGGCGCCGAGACAGACGCCACTGCGGCTGCCGATCCGGTGCACCACTCGTCTCCGGACACGGGAGCGCACGCCGACCCGCCCAGGCGCGTGCCCCAGGCCGGCGGCGGCAGTGCGGCCAACCGCGTACAGGCGCGGGCGCTCCCGACCGACACGCACGACTTCGACAGTCCTCGCCCCGCCGCTGCGTCACCGCCTGCCGACCGGCATGCCGAACCAGGGTGGACCGACGGCACCGGCGCGCCACCTCCGGCACGCGACAACGGCCCGCACGCCACCGGCCGGGCCACCCCCGACGGGACACTGGGCAGTACGGGTGTGGTGCCCGGCGGCGATGCGGCGCAGGGACCGTCGTCCCAGCAGGCTGCCTCCGGTGGCCCCGGCACCGACGAGACCGGGGCGCACGGCGAGCCCGCCCCATACGCGGCGGGCGGTGCCGGGCACACCGATGCGGAAGCCCCTGCCGGGCCCCGAGGCCCGATGGCCGGGCTGCACCACGACCAGCGCACCCGGGCCGCCGAGCTCAGGCGCCGTGCCGACGGCACGCACACCGGGCAGCGGCGCCTCCCGGGCCTCGGGCACGCCGAGGGCACCATCCCGGAGCCGCGTGACCCGCGAGCGGCGGGCACCGCCGGGGAGGCCCGGCCGCGGCCGGCCAGGATCGGCCGTGGGATAGGAGCGTGGGCGCGGCGGCTCGCCGGGGGACGGGGCGCCGCCGATGGCGAGTACGACCCCGTCGACGATGAGCCGTCCGGCGCGGAGCGCACGCCGGCCGAGTCGGTCGCGCCGGAGCGGTGGCCCGACCCCGCCGAGGTCCTCCTCACCGCCCTCGGCCCCGGCCCCCGCCTCTGGGAGCGCCGTCCCGGCCATCCGGACGCCCTCGCCGTCCGCCTCGGGACGGCCGACCGCCCCGGTGGTCCCGCCCACCCCCTCACCGTCGGCTTGCGCGACGTCGGCTCGCTCGGGCTGGCAGGGCCGCGGGTACGACTGGCCGGGCTCACTCGTTCCGTCGTGGCGCAGCTGGCCGCGCTGCACTCCCCCACCGACCTCGAGATCGTGCTGATCAGCACGGACCGGACCCGGGATGCCGCCGAGCGGCTCGCGGAGTGGTCCTGGCTCGGCTGGCTCCCGCACCTGCGGCCCGGACACGGCCAGGACTGCCGACTGCTGCTCGCCTACGACCGTGAGCAGGCCGCGTCCCGGACCGCCGAGCTGGTGCGCAGGCTGGACGACGGCCCGTTGGGCGCCGGCTGGGTCACCGCCGACCGGGCGACCGTCTCCGCAGCCGCGCAGCGCTACGACGGCCCGTACACCCTGGTGATCGTCGACGGCGACCCCGGCTCCGCCGCGCTGCGCGGCACGACCGCGCGACTGGCGGCCGGCGGCCCGGCCGCGGGCATCCACCTCCTCTGCCTCGCCGAGACGCCCGCCGCCTCACCCTCCTCGCCGCTTGCCAGCACCTTCGAGGCGGCGCGTGCCGCCCCGCCGCCCCTCTCCGAATGCGGAGCCGCCGCGCTGCTCAGCGGCGATGTCGCCACGGCGCTCCGGCTGCTGCCGCTCGGCCCTGCCGGGCCGCTGAACAACGGCGCGGTCGCGACCGTCGACGCCGTATCGGCCGCCTGGGCGGAGCGCTTCGCGCGGGCCCTGGCTCCCCTGCGAGCGGCGCAGACCGCGGACGGCACCGCGGCGAACGGCCGTCCTCCCGGCAGCGCCGGGGGCGTCCCCACGTGGCGGCCGGCGGTGCCCCTGCCCCGTACCGCGCGGTTGCTCGACGAGTTGGGTCTGTCCCGGGCCACTCCCGCCTCGCTACTGGCCCGCTGGGCCGCCGCCGAGGACGCCGGCGGTGCCGAGGGAGGCCGGACGAGTGCCGTGCTGGGCGCGGGACCGCACGGTGCCCTCTCCGTCGACGTGGCCGCCGACGGCCCGCACCTGCTGATCGAGGGCGGGCGGGGTACGGGCAAGACGGAGCTGCTGCGCTCACTGGCCGCTTCCCTGGCCGCCGCGGACCGGCCCGACCGGGTGGCTCTTGCCCTGGTCGACGGCGGCGGGGACGGCGCGCGGTCTTCGCTGCCGGAGCCATCCGGTCCGCGCCCGGCGGAGCCGCACGGGGAGCACGGTGGCGGCCTGCAGATGTGCACCGACCTGCCGCACGTGTCGACGTATCTCACGGCCGCGGATCCCCTCCGTATGCGCGAGTTCTCCCAGGCGCTCGGCACCGAGCTGAAGCGCCGCGCGGAACTGCTCGGGGATCTCGACTTCGCCGACTGGCACCGGCAGCGGACCGTGGCCTCGCGGCTGGTCGCTCCACGGCGCCCCGGCGCGTACCCGGCCGCGGACCGCCAGGGCGACCCCGAGTCCGTGCTGGGATTCCCGATCCCCGTGGGGGTCCCCCCGGCGAAGCCGGGGGGAGCCAGGGGAGGGAGTGTGAAGCTGCGGGCTCGGAGCAGCGGGCGTACGGCGGAGGACTGCGAACCGGCGCCGGGGGACGGGGCGGCCGGCGGTGCGGCGCACCTGCCGAGGCTGCTGGTGCTGGTCGACGACTTCGACGAGTTGGTGGCACCGGCCCTGGGCAGTCCCGGACGGCCCGCGGCGGGCTCGGTGGTACGGGCCCTGGAGACAGTGGCCCGGGAGGGCGCACGGCTCGGTGTCCACCTGATAGCGGCGACCGGCCGCCCGGACCATACGGCGCGGACGGCGGCGGCCGAGCACGCCGGCCTGCGGATCACGCTGGACGTCCTGCCCGCGCGGACCGATGGCCCGGAGGCGGGTGAGGCGTCGGCGGGGCGGGGACGGCTGCTGCGTCGTGGCGACGACTCGGTGACGTGGTTCCAGGCGGGCCGGGTGACGGGCCGTATCCCGCGGACGGCGACGCTGCGGCCGACCGTGGTGCCGCTGGAGTGGGAGCGGATGGGAGATCCGCCGACGCGTCGGCCCCTCCGCGAGCTGGGCAACGGCCCGACGGACCTCGCACTCCTCGCCAGTGCGCTCCAACGTGCGGCGTCCCAGTCCTCGACGCCCCCGGCCCCATCGCTCCTGCCCTGACCGACCGCTGCCCGCCCGCAGGCCGCCTGACGGCCCGACGGGCACAACTCCGAGCAGGCCGGGCCGAGTCACAGCCCCATCACGATCGCCTGATTCGCCGCGAACGCGGTATTGCGGCTGCTCACGTTCCGGGCGTAGACCTGTCGGACGGAACGTACGGGGAGCACATACGGCGCGGCCGACTGCGGGTGCGCCCGACAGCTGCGCTTCCCATGGCGGAGACCAGGGGAGGTCGGCAGGTCATGCGACGCACAGTCAGAGCACGACGTAGCAGGCGCACCACCCGAGCCGCATGGGCGATCGTCGCCGCGGGCGCACTCGCTCTGACCGCAGCGGGCTGCGGCGGATCAGGCGCCGACAAGGACAAGGACTCCGCAGACGGCGGCGGCGCGAAGGACCGCGCACCCACCGTTCAACTGCCCAAGTTGGACGGCCAGACGTTGCAGGTCGCCGCCGTCTGGACGGGCGCCGAGCAGAAGAACTTCACCGCCGTGCTCGACGAGTTCGAAAAGCGCACCGGCGCCGAGGTGTCCTTCGTGCCAACCGGCGACAGCATCTCCACGTTCCTCGGTACGAAGATCGAGGGCGGGGAGCCGCCGGACGTCGCGATGCTGCCGCAGGTCGGCGCGCTCAAGCAGTTCGCCGAGAAGGGCTGGCTCAAACCCGCGGGCAGTGAGGTGACGGCCCAGCTCACCAAGAACTTCTCCCAGGGCTGGCAGGACCTCGGCGCCCACGACGGCAAGCAGTACGGCGTCTACTTCAAGGCCGCCAACAAGTCCCTGGTCTGGTACAACACCGCTGCCTACGAGAATGCCGGCGTCGGCGAGCCGAAGACCTGGGAGGAGTTCCTGGACACCGCCCGGACGATCTCCGCCTCCGGGGTCCCCCCGGTGTCGGTCGGCGGTGCCGACGGCTGGACCCTCACCGACTGGTTCGAGAACATCTACCTCTCCCAGGCCGGCCCCGAGAAGTACGACCAGTTGGCGAAGCACGAGATCAAGTGGACGGACCCGTCCGTCAAAGAGGCGCTCGAGACGCTCGGCGAGCTCTTCGGCGACAAGACCCTGATCGCGGGCGGTCCGAACGGCGCGCTGCAGACGGAGTTCCCGAAGTCCGTCACCCAGACCTTCGCCGGCGGTGACACCCCCGAGGCCGCCATGGTCTTCGAGGGGGACTTCGTCTCCATCAACATCGCCAGCGACACCAAGGCGGAGATCGGTTCGGACGCGAAGGTCTTCCCGTTCCCGGCCGTGGGCGACCAGGCGCCGGTGGTCAGCGCCGGTGACGTGGCCGTGGCGCTGGAGGACGGCAAGGGCGCGCAGGCGCTGCTCACCTTCCTGGCCTCCACCGACGCCGCGGAGATCTGGGCGGAGAAGGGCGGCTACATCTCACCCAACAAGGAGCTCGATCTCGCCGCGTACCCGAACGACGTCCAGCGCGACATCGCCAAGGCGCTCATCGAGGCCGGCGACGACTTCCGCTTCGACATGTCCGACCAGGCCCCCGCATCCTTCGGCGGCACCAAGGGCGAAGGCGAGTGGAAGGCGCTCCAGGACTTCCTGAAGAGCCCGAAGGACGTGGCGGGTGCCCAGCGGAAGCTGGAGGCCGACGCCGCCAAGGCGTTTCGGAACTGACGGGCAGTCAACGCCATGACGACAGCGACCGCGGGGGGCGCGGCCGCGCCCGGCACGCCGCCCTCCGCCACCTCACGCAAAGGAAAGGGCGCGCTGGGTACCCGCCCCTGGGCGGCGGCCTGCTTCCTGCTGCCCGCCCTGGTGCTGCTCGGCGCACTCGTGGTCTACCCGATCGGGTACACGGTGTGGCGCAGCCTCTACGGCGCCCTCGGCGACGACTTCGTCGGCCTGGACAACTTCCGCGAGATGTTCTCCGACGACGGCACCCTCACCGCCCTCAAGAACAACCTCATCTGGGTGGTGGTCGCCCCGGCGGTCTCCACCGCACTCGGACTGATCTACGCCGTGCTGACCGAACGCGTCCGCTGGGGCACCGCGTTCAAGCTGATCGTCTTCATGCCGATGGCGATCTCGATGCTCGCGGCCGGAATCATCTTCCGGCTGGTGTACGAGCAGGACCCGGACCGCGGCGTGGCCAACGCGGTGTGGGTGGGGGTGCACGACACCTTCGCCGAGGCCTCCGCGTATCCGGGCGCGCACCCCCTGCCCACGGCCGATCTCGCCGAGTCCGGCGGCGGCTCCTTCACCACCAGGACGGCCGTACGGCCCGGGGATGCGGCGATGCTGCCGCTCGTCGGGGTCAAGGCCGGGACGATCCCGGAGGACGCGCCCGACGCCAAGGCCGCGGAGACGGCAGCCGGGAAGATCACCGGCACGGTGTGGCTGGACTTCGTCAAGGGCGGCGGCGGCCGGCCCAATGTCATCGACCCGGGCGAGAAGGCCCTGTCCGGGATCACGATCGAGGCGGTGAAGGGCGGCACAGTGGTCGCCACCGCCGAGGCCGGCGAGGACGGCAGGTACGCGCTGCCCGCCGGCAAGGCCGAGGGAGCGCATCTGCGGCTGCCCGCCTCGAACTTCCAGGAGCAGTACAACGGCGTGGACTGGCTCGGCCCGTCCCTGGTCACCCCCGCCATCATCGGGTCGTACGTCTGGATGTGGGCGGGCTTCGCGATGGTGCTGATCGCGGCGGGCCTGGCGGGCGTACCGCGCGAGCTCCTGGAGGCGGCGCGGGTCGACGGCGCCACCGAGTGGCAGGTCTTCCGGAAGGTGACGGTGCCGCTGCTCGCGCCGGTGCTCGCGGTCGTCCTCGTCACCCTGATGATCAATGTGCTGAAGATCTTCGACCTGGTCTACATCATCGCGCCGGGAGCGACCCAGCACGATGCGAACGTGCTGGCGCTGGAGCTGTATCTGCGGTCCTTCGGCACGTCCGCCGACCAGGGAGTCGGCAGCGCCATCGCGGTGCTCCTGCTGCTGCTGGTCGTGCCGGTGATGATCGTCAATGTCCGCCGGATCCGGAGGGAGGGCCGACGATGACCGCCCCGACGTCGGCGGATACCGTGCCCGCACCCCATGACCAGGGCAACGGCGGGACAGGGAGGGCGGCGAAGGCCAGGCCGTCGATGGCGTCCCGGCTGGCGGCCCGGGCGAGCGGCGGCGTGACGCAGGTCTTCCTGGTCCTCGTCGCGCTGTTCTGGCTGATGCCGACCCTCGGCCTGCTGATCTCCTCGCTGCGTGACTCGACCGACATCGCCACCTCCGGCTGGGGGGAGGTCTTCACCGCCCCCGCACAGCTCACCACGAGCAACTACGCCGAGTTGCTCGGCAATGACACGATCACCCAGTCCCTGCTGACCACCGTGACCATCACGGTTCCGTCCACGGTGCTCGTCGTGGTCATCGGCGCGCTGGCCGGATACGCCTTCGCCTGGCTGGAGTTCCCGGGCCGGGACTGGTTGTTCCTGCTGGTGGTCGGGCTCCTGGTGGTCCCGGTGCAGGTGGCGCTGATCCCGGTGTCCAAGCTCTTCAACAGCCTGGGGATCTTCGAGACGACGGTCGGCGTGGTCGTCTTCCACACCGCCTTCGGGCTCCCGTTCGCCGTGTTCCTGCTGCGGAACTTCTTCGCGGAGATTCCACGCGAGCTGCTGGAGGCGGCGCGGCTGGACGGCGCGGGCGAGGTCCGGCTGTTCACCAGGGTGGTGATGCCGCTCGGCGCTCCCGCCATCGCCTCGCTCGGCATCTTCCAGTTCCTGTGGGTCTGGAACGACATGCTGGTGGCGCTGATCTTCGCGGACAGCGGTTCGCCGCCGATCACGGTCGCTCTGCAGCAGCAGGTGCGGCAGTTCGGCAACAACATCGATGTGCTGGCGCCCGGCGCCTTCGTCTCGATGGTGATCCCGTTGGCCGTGTTCTTCGCCTTCCAGCGGCAGTTCGTCTCGGGAGTGATGGCGGGCGCCGTGAAGTAGCTCGTACTTCCGCGTGCGACGTACGCGCGGGCAGGCCCCGACCCGTACGAGCCGGAGCGCGGTCGGGCACCCGGGACCCGACGCGTAGCGGCCGGGCGCGCGAGGCCGAGTCGGCAGTGCCCCGCGGGCAGCGGCCGGGTGGGCGGGGCCGGCTGAATGGCGGGCAGCTGCGCGGCGGTCAGTTGTGCACGTACAGGTGCACGCTGCCGCCGCGCATCCGCTTCACACTCTCCCGGTGGAACGCGTCCGAGAGCACCTCCTGCTTGACCCGCTCCCCGGGCTCCTTGAAGACCCGCGGCTGGTCGGAGTCCTCCCGGTCCAGCAGCCACACCCGCCCGGCCTTCGACAGCGCCTCGCGCAGCCGGTCCGGCGGCAGTTCGGTGCCGTACAAGGTGCCCGATGTGGCCGGCGATTTGGCCAGCGCCACATCGAGCAGGTTCGCGAACGCCTCGGGGTAGGCCACCGCCACCTTGCGCCGGCTCCCGGAGAGGAACAGCACCGCGTCACCCGGTTTCGCCTGCTGCCGCACCAGGTCCGCGATGGCCCGCAGGTCCTCCGGCCGGCTCTCCGGGGAGCGCACATGCCGGTGGGCGGCCAGCTGCCCGCCGAGCACCAGCGACACGACCAGCGCCGCCGCCAGCGGCATGCTGCCCCGCCAGAGCACGGGGGCGGTGATCCGGTCGATCCCGTGCGCGGCGAGCAGGGACAGGCCCACCACGGCGTACAGCACATGTCGCTGGTCGTAGACGGGAGACAGCTGCGACACGGCGATGAGCAGGGCCGGCGGCACCACCAGCAGCGGCAGCCCGACCTTGATGACCGTGAGCCGGGGCATCCGCAGCACCCGCGCCTCCAGGACACCGCGCCGGGGAGCGAAGAGCGCCGCCGCGGCGAGCAGCAGCACCAGGCAGGCGACCCAGCCGGACGGCCCGGCGAAGGACCGTACGAGCCGGGCCACCGCGTCCCATCCCGGCACGCCGGTCCACGAGCTCGCCGTGTCGCTCTGTCCGCTCGCCAGCCAGGCGACCGGCGTCATGGCCAGGACCGCGAACGCGGCCGAGACGCCCCAGCGCAGCCAGTCGCGAGCGTCACTGCGGGCCAGCAGGAGCGTCACCGCGTGCGCGCCCAGCACCAGCAGCGCGAAGGGCTGCAGCACCGCGGCGAGCGCGGCACTCATGGCGTACCAGCCCCACCAGCGCAGTTCGCCGCTCTCACAGCCGCGGACCAGGAAGTACGTGGCGGTGACCACGAAAGCCGTCACGAGCGCGTACGAGCGGGCCTCCTGCGCATAGAGGCTCACCAGCGGCACCACCGCGAAGAGCGTGCCGGACACCATCCCCACCCGAGGCCCGGCGAGCCGGCCGCCGATCGCCGCGACGACGGCCGCGGCACAGCACATGGCCACCAGCGAGGGCAGCCGCAGCATCATCTCGTCCGCGCGCAGCCGCAACAGACCATGGATCAGCAGATAGTAGATCCCGTGGACCGCATCGAGGTTGCCGGTCAGCTGCCAGAGCTCTTCCGGGGTGCGGCGGGCGGCCGACCAGGTGGCGGCCTCGTCGCTCCACAGGCCGCGCCGGTCCAGGTCCCACATCCCCAGGGCCGCCATCGCGGCAGCCGGGATCAGCAGGGTCGCGACGGGCGTCCGGCGCGCCACCGAGACCGGTTGGAGCGGGATCTTCACCTCGGTTGTCACCATCGACGAGCTCCTGTTCTTGGCTGTCCGCCTTTTGATTCGGCATCAGCGCGGGTGCGCTTGATCCCCCGTCCGATCCCCTTGGCACTGCCGTCGGCTCTCACCGCGCGGGCCCTGTACGCGCCCGGACGGCCGGGGGCGGCCCGTTCCGCTCATGGAGAGCGACCGTGCCGCTGCGTACGCCCACGCGGGAGAGCTCGGTGAAGTCCTGCCGGAGTGTGGCGAGTTTGGCCTGCTCCCGTCGGCTGCGCCGGAACCACTCCTGCTCCTCGATGCCGGCCCCGGCCACCATCCACACCCGTTCGATCCGGCGCAGCCGTTCCCGGAGCACGCGGGGCGGCACCTCCCGGCCTCGAGGGTCCCGGAGACCCTCGGCACCCAAGCCGGTCCCGGGCACGGCGCCGCGCCCAAGCCTGCGGCACCGGGCGCGTCCTGCGGCTCGACTGCGCCCGGCACGTGCGCGGTCGTGCCCCGTTCGGGCGTATCCGTCCCGGAGCCGACGGCCGGATGGCCGGAGGCCGTGGACGTCGACGCGGCGGACGGCGGACCGACCGGCAGGGCCGGGCCGTCAGGCTGCGGCAGCGAGGGGTCCGCGGTGCGCATGACTCGATCTTGCCCGCTGATCTGGGCAGATTCGATGAAAAAACGCAACTCTCGTCACTGAAATAGACTCTTTGCACATATGGCACCAGAAGCGCACCCGATGACGACCACGGCGCCGCCCCCGGCGACCCAGCCGGAGCCAGAGCCGGAGCCGCTGGTCGGCGTCATCGTGATCGGGTTCAACGACTCCGAGCACATCGGGGACGCCGTGCTCTCCGCGCTCCGCCAGGGCCCGGCCGTCGCGGAAGTCGTCGTGGTCGACGATGCCTCCACGGATGCCACGCCCGAGGTGCTGAAAGGCCTCGCGGCACGCGACGCCCGGGTCCGTGTCGTACGCCGTACGAAGAACAGCGGCGGCTGCGGCACCCCCGCAACCACGGCCTGCGGCACGCCACCGCCGCCCGTATGTCATGTTCTCGACAGCGACGACGTGCTCGGGCCGGGCGCCGTCGACGCCCTGCTCGCCGCCGCCGTACGCCATGACGCACCCGTCGTCGCGGGCGCCTGCGTGCGCCGTGAACTGCCCGACCGACGAGATGTTCCCTGGCAGCCCGCGCTCTTCCTCGAGGAGTCGGTGCACGACTCCCCCGCCGACCGGCCCCGGCTGGTCCGCGACACCCTGTGCGTCAACAAGATGTACTCCCGCGCCTTCCTGACCGAGCACGGCATCACGTTCCCGGAGGGCGCCTTCCGGTACAGCTCCTGCTGGACCTGGACGCGCTGGCCGGCCGTGGCGGCTCGGACCCGGACGTCTGGGACGTACGGGCCCGGGTGCTCTGTGCGGACGGCTCCTCGGTCCGCACCGCAGTGCGGGCGGTGGTCCCGGGCTGCGGCGTACGGTCCTCCTGTCCTGGCGCCACGGCGTACTGCAGGTCCAGCCGTACCCCACGGCGGGGACGCTCGCTGGCCGTCCGGATCGCCCGCGGGCCGCGGGCCGCGGTGGTGCTGGCAGGCCGTAAGCTGCGCCATGTGACCGCCCGCTGCCGTCGGCCGGCCGGATGAGCAGCCGGCCCCCGACCGGCTGAGGACCGACTGGCCGAGGACCGACCGGTGGCCGACCTTCGCGACAGGAGAACGATGTCCTTCTTGATCACTGGTGGAGCCGGATACATCGGTGCCCATGTCGTGCGGGCCATGACGGAGGCGGGCGAGCGGGCCGTGGTGCTCGACGACCTCTCCACGGGTGACGCCGCCAGGGTGCCTCACGATGTCCCACTGGTCCGCGGCTCGGTCCTGGACCGGGCGCTGGTGGACCGTACGATCGCCGAGCACGGCGTGACCGGCGTGGTGCATCTGGCGGCGAAGAAACAGGTCGGTGAGTCGGTCGAGCGCCCGCTGCACTACTACCGCGAGAACGTCCACGGACTGACCGTGCTGCTGGAGGCCGTGGCCGCCGCCGGGGTGAAGAACTTCGTCTTCTCCTCCTCCGCCGCCGTCTACGGCATGCCGGACGTCGACCTGGTCACCGAGGACACCCCCTGCGTGCCGATGAGCCCGTACGGCGAGACCAAGCTGACCGGGGAATGGCTGGTCCGGGCCACCGGGCGCGCGCACGGCATCGCGACCGCGTGCCTGCGCTACTTCAACGTGGCGGGCGCCGCCACCCCCGAACTCGCCGACACCGGCGTCTTCAACCTCATCCCGATGGTCTTCGAGAAGCTGACCGCGGGCGAGCCGCCGCGCATCTTCGGCGACGACTACCCGACCCCCGACGGCACCTGCATCCGCGACTACATCCACGTCGAGGATCTGGCCGACGCCCACCTGGCGGCCGCCCGGAGGCTCGCGGAGGAGGACTGGACGGGGGACCTGACGGTCAACATTGGCCGGGGCGAAGGGGTTTCGGTCCGCGAGATGACCGCCCTTATCGCCGAGATCACGGGCTACACCGACCTCGTCCCGCAGGTCACCCCGCGCCGTCCCGGCGACCCGGCGCGCGTGGTGGCGGCCGCCGCGCTCATCGCCAAGGAGCTGGGCTGGACGGCCCACCACGACGTACGTGACATGATCCGCTCGGCCTGGGACGGCTGGTGCCTCCGCCACCCGGCGGCCCGCCGCCCCTGAGCGGGGGGCCGGGAGTGACGAGCCGCGCTCGTCACTCCCGCAGGGCGAACATCTCTCGGTCATGCCACGTCACGCCGTCGCAGACCATGAGGTGCACCTCCGAGACGCGGGCGACGATGGGCAACTCCGCCCGGAGACTCGCTTCCACGGCGTCGAAATCCTCCGAGCTTCCGTACTGGGCGATCGTCAGGTGAGGAAGAATGTCGGCGAACTGCCCTCCATACGGCGGCGCTTCTGGCCATCGGTCCGCAACGGCCCGAGTGAGATCCCGCAGAGGGCGGTCCGGTGCCGGTGTCAGATAGAGCACCTCGGGGAACCGCCCGCAGACCTCGAAGCGCACATCGAACACCTCGTGTCCGCCCATCAGTTCAGCGAGGGCGGCCAGGACCCCGGAGTCCACGCGGCTCTCGTCGAGGAATGGAAAGAGCACGGTGACATGCGCGGGAACCCCCGCCCGGACCGAGGGATCGAGCCGCTCACGCCATCTGCCGACGACCGGCTCCGCCTCCGGAACCGCCACGATAAGAGCCGTCTGCCCGGCCTGGAATACGCCTGAGCCTCCCTCTGCCATGACACGGATGATGCCACCGGATCCCACCTGGGTCTCGGCAATCCGGACGGGAGATCTGACGGTCAAGTCAGCCGGGGGAGGCGCGAATGCCGCCAAGAGACACGCAACCGCCATACCCCGCAGGCCAGAGACCGACAGGCCCACGGAGGCCGGCTCGTGCCGTCGACGGGTGCGGCCTCATGAGCGGCGCTGCTCGTACAGCGGCGACCCATCGCTCTCCTCGGGGTGGTCACTCAGCGGCTTCAGCCTGTACGCCTCCACGCAGTCCCGGCAGGCGTACAGAGACCCGCCCGGGCCGCTGCCAACCTCGACGACGCCGACCAGCACCGGATCCTCCGCATAGCCCTCATGCCAGCTGCACCAGCCCTTCATCCCGCAGCCTCCTGGTCGGCTCCTTCGGAGCGGACCGGGCGGTAGTCGGCGACGGGCGGCAACCCCGGGCGCCGGACGAAAACCCACCGGCCTTTTGCACGCTCGTGGCATGGCAGCGTGACGCCGGGGTGCCGTACGGGCAGCGGCGGCCGGGTGTTGGAGACGTTCACTGGTCCGATTCCTCCACACGCCTCCGTTGGCAGCGGGGACATGCACAGCCCGGCAGGGGTGTCGGGCTGTACCACACCCGGGGTGAGCCCGGCGGGACCGGCCGACTCGCCCCGTCCGCGCGGGCGGCTGGCTGCATCTCCATGTCGACGCCCTTGGGAGGCGTCCGGGGCACGGCTTCGCTGCTGGTCATGATTGGTCCACGTCCCCTCACTACTGTTCGAGGCGGCGCCGGTCATGACCCTGATGGGGCTGCATCGACGTGCACCGCAGTCCAGTGAGCGGCACGCTAGAAGTGCGAAGAGCAGCCGGACAGTGACGCTACGTACCACATTGCCGCGCAGCTAGGACGCTGCGCCCTACCCGTCGAGGTTGAGCCGGTCGGCCAACTCGGTTACCGGGGACGTACGACGGCGCTCCCGGCCGCGCAGCTCGGACACGATCCGCCGAGCCGTTCCGTGGTAGCGCATCCACTCCGGAGCGATGCTCTCGGCCACCAGAAGGGCACGGGTCGCGCTGTCGTCCTTGCCCAAGTCGGCGTACGCCAGGGCGCGGTCGACGTGGAAGCGGGCACGCCAGGTCGGTGGGAGGCCGTTCACCTCGGGGACGGCGCGGGCCGCGCTCAGTGCTTTCGCGCTCTTCTCCATCTCCACCAGAAAGTTCACCTTGGCCACCCCCGCATTGGTCGGGCCGAAGGGAGTGGCGTAGTCGAGACGGTCCTGCCCGATGCGGGCGGCGGCGGCCGACGCCATGTTGAGGAGTTCCTCCACGGTGTTGTGTTTGCCCTGCCGGACGGTGGCGGTGGCCGCCCGCAGCAGCAAGATCCCCCACAGCGAAAGGTCGAGAGGTTGCGAACGGAATCCGGGCTCGATCCTCTCGGCGGCGGTGAGAGCGACGCGCTCGGCGTCCTCGAGTCGTCCCTGCTTGGTGAGAATCCACGACAGGCTGGAGATGGCCACCGTCTCGAGTTTCGGGTCATCGGACTCACTCACGGCGTCCAAGGAACGCTCAAGGGCGGTGAACCCGGCATCTTCCTTGCCCAGAGCGGTGAGTGTCGTGGCGGCCACCTGGTACGCCTCCGCGAGCACTGAGTAAGCGGCCGCCCGGTCGACGCCGTTGTAAGCCCGGGTGGCGGAACGGGCGTCCCGGATGAGCTGAGGCAGCAGGACGCCGATCTCGCCCATACGGCCTGCGCGCCTGATGCCCTCCGTGGAGCGCAGCGAAGCACGCAACGCCCCAATGCTGGGTGGGTCTTCGGGATCCGGATCTTCGCCGAGCAGGTCGGTCACGGGCGAGACGGCCTGCCGCAGCGCCAGTACGGAGGGTGAGTCGCCGTCGTCGCGGGCCTCGAAGGTGGTGGGCTGGCCGACCAGGACCGAGGGCTCGACGTCGAGCGCTCGGGCGAGCCCGTTCAGGGTCGAGAGTCGCGCGGTCTGCCGACGGCCTTGTTCGAGCTTGCGCACGACATCGACAGACACCCCCGCCAGTTCAGCCAGCCTCTCCTGGGTGAGCTTGCGGCGCACCCGGAGTCGGGCGATCCGGTCGCCGATACCGGGCTGGTCCTCGAACTGCATGGTCACCCCCGCCAGGTGGACGTATCTTCCACGCTACGCCCTGCCGGGGCTATCTGAGTGGCCGTCATGAAGCGGGGGCCAGCCATGCGCTACCGGCTGACGGTGTGAGCGGCGGGACGCCTGCCGTCTGCCGACAGCGAGACATCCCGCCTTACAGCCGCGACCGCGACGTAATCCGTCAGGAAGCGGTCTGTGTGGTGACAGGGCCCACCTCGAAGACGTTGGAGCACACCCGCATCGGGGCCGGGATCAACTCCGCCTTGTACGAGGCCGGCGGATACACCCGCAGGTAAGTTCCGGTCGGCCGGCACGGGCCGCCGACCGGGCCGTTCGTGGTCCGGACGACCGCGGTGACCGTCTTGCCGGGGGCCACCCCGACGGTGCCGTAGGGCCGGCTGGTACGGGTGGCGGCTGAGCCGATCTGCTGGTGAGCGGCGTTCAGCACGCTGACACCGGGGTAGCCGCGCAGCGCGCACCCGCTGGTGCTGGTGTTGGTGATGTGGATCGGCCAGTAGACCGAGCCCGCCGCACCCTCCTTGGTACCCATGGACAGGTACAAGTCATCCAGCGTGCATGTGCGCAAGCTGGTCGACACCTCGGACTGGACGGCGCCGTACGTGGCCCCTCCCGCGGCGAGCACGGCGGCCAGGGCGACCGTTGCAGAGGGATACATGGCGTACATCTCCTCCATCCTGCGAAGGGAATCGATATGGAGATATGCAAGGGAAAGACGCATCCGGGCGTGTCGTGGTTCCGACTACCCTGAGCTGTACCCAGATGTGCGGGGACACCGCGCATCGCAGACGCCTCCCCCGGCTTACGGCCACCGCCGACAGGTCAGCACCATCGTGATCGACTTCAGCGAGCCGATCACATCGCGGAAGCGGTCCTGCCAACACTGCGGCAGGGAACGGCCGTTCCCGGAGATTCTCGTACTCGACGACATCCACCAAGGCGACTGGCGAGAAGCGGGAGGCTGAGCGGCCGGTACACCCGAGTCCGCGTACTGTTCCGTCAGTAGCGGATTGCTATTTCAGCTGGCCAGAGGCTAGTTCTTGGATTCTACTGGCTGATGCGTCGTCACGTGGAGCTCCGTCGTGACGGCGGAGTCAGCTGGAGGCGAGGGCGTGCCACGCCCCAGCCAGCAGAAGAGGAGACCAAGCGTGCCGGCGATCGCCGACCAGTAGACGTAACGGTAGTCCGTCGTCGGCATGATGGGCAGGTAACCAACCATGTAGGCCGCCGAACTGACCCCCAGCGCCCGAACCGGCATCGAAAACATTCCTCTGCCCGGGCGCATCGACAGCACGAGCGCGACGGTGAGCCAGAACCAGCCCCTGAAAAGCAGCGACAGATCCCTGACCGCGCCATTGACGTAGTTGTGGAGCATCGCCTCTAGTCGTGCGTGGGAGACTTTGAACCCCAGGTCGTTCTCCGAGATCCCGGACTTGTACTGATAGCGGGTCTTGAAGAGCAATTCCGAGAAGAGTTGCAGACGGTACTGGAGGTAGCCGGGAACGTGGCTGGTCATCCCCCTGATCCACAAAGACGTAATCTGGTCCGAGTGGCCAACCAACCCGCTCGCGCCGCGTTCGTAACAGGTGAAGTACGAGTCTGACAAGGACTTGACGCGGTTGCACTCCTTCGCCGCATTCACGAGGCGATCCCGAAGGTCCGGTGACACGGGTGCCGACCGCAACTCGTCCACGCTCAGTACGTGGAGCAGATCATCCAACATGATCTGCGAGCCTTGGCTCGTCTGTACCGGCCGGGCAATCAAGGAGATGGCGGCAGTGGGCACGAGTAGGCCAACGACGAGGGCCACCGTGGACATCACCCAAATCCGGCGTCCGGGATTGCGCCACAGCGCGAGCACAAGCATCACGAAGATCGGGATGGCGGCAAAGATCGCGTTCTTGCGCACCAAGACGGCATAGACAAGGAAGAAGAGACCGAGCCCCAAAAGTCCCCACCGCAAGGCGGGGCGACGGACTACCAGGCGAAGGCCGATGAGCGCGACCGAGCTGGTGGCAAGAAGAGCGAACGCCATCTGGACGTCCTTCCACACAACTCCGACGAACGTCAGAACGTGGGGACTTAGCCCAAGGCCGAGGACAGCGAGGGATCCTGGACGACTTGCGGTCAGTTCCCAGACACACCAGGCCATTACCCAAAGGGCCCCCCAGAGAACGATGGACTGTAGGACAGCCATGGACGCGGGTGTGCCGGTCACAACGATGAGCGCATGCCATACCAAGCTCAAGATGGGTGGGTGCCAGTCACTCAGTGGTTCCTCGCCCATGGCCTGCTTGAGCTGGGAAATACTGTCGGAACTCATGTAACCGGGCGAGAACAGGACGGCGGTGGCCAGGCAGCAGGCCGCGGCAGTGATCGCCAGACTCCAGACCCAGCCCCGTTCATGCCAGATAGCTCGGAGATATCCCATATGTCAGGATGCTAACAACGAGGCCAGGGCCGGACGCGCATTGCCTACCGAGACGGAGCTTCGGTCAGCGCCAAAAACAGCTCAACGGCGCGGCGCGCCTTCGCCGATTGAACTCACCAATCTCACATAATGTCCTATTATCCCCAGAGTCCATTCAGCTGAGGAGAGGCTGTGAGCCCGACTGTCACCTGCGTCGTGCCGTGCCACAACGAGGAAGCAGCCGTCGGCAACGTTGTGCGCGATCTGAGGGAGGCGCTCCCCGATGCCGATATCTACGTTTACGACAACGCCTCAACCGACCGCACGGTGGAGGTCGCTCGCGAGGCGGGCGCAATTATCCGGGAGGAGCCTCGCAAGGGGAAGGGCAACGTCATTCGGCGCGCATTCGCCGATATCGACGCTGACGCCCTGCTCATCATCGACGGTGACGACACGTATGACGCGTCACGGGCGCGTGAAATGGTGGATCTCCTGTTCGAGGGGCCCTACGACCAAGTCGTCGGTGCTCGCCACGAGACGGTCGACGGTGCCTATCGGGCGGGCCATGCTGTGGGTAACAAGCTGCTCACTGGGGCAGTGCGGTCTCTTTTCGGCAATGATGTGACCGATATGCTGAGCGGTTACCGGGTCTTCTCCCGGCGCTTCGTCAAGTCTTTCCCGGCTCTCTCCCGCCAGTTCGAGACCGAGACCGAGATGACGGTTCACGCACTCAACCTCCGGCTTCCCACGGCAGAGGTCGCAGTCAACTACAAGGGCCGGCCCGCCGGAAGCGAGAGCAAACTGCGGACCTATCGAGACGGCTGGCGCATCCTCCGAGTCATCCTCAATCTGGCGCGGCGCGAGCGGCCCTCGCTGGTCCACAGCGTGGCCGCGGGTCTGCTCGCCCTCGGCGCGCTCATTCTCGGTATCCCCATCGTCATCGACTTCATCCGCACGGGCACCGTGCCACGCTTCCCCACAGCGATCCTCGCGGCCGCGATCATGACCATCGCGGCACTCATCCTGCTCGTCGGCTACATCCTCGAGTCGGTCATGCACATGCGACAAGAACAGTCCCGACTCGTGCACCTTGCCTACCCGGCGCCGAGGCGCGCGCCGCGCCGCGTCGGCCCCGGAGGCCGAAGACGGCTCGTTGTCGACCCCGGAAGGGATTTCCAGCAGGTCATGCCCCGGTCTGACCCTCCATCGAGGACTGCTTCGCCGCCCTGACGTGGACTCGCGGAGGACGATGCGGAGCCCGGCGTCGCCCTCTGGTTCGGCGTCCTCGCGCGGGGTGGTCAACCACGCCGGTTCCCGTCTGCTGGCCAATCTTGCCGACGCCTGCTGCGCGACCAGGCCGTCCAGTGCCACACACATGCCTGGTGTTCCCTGGCCGTCGTCGACCCCGCCGCCCTCGCGGCATGTCCCGTGCAGTCGCCCGCTAGGTCGACTGGCTGCAGGCCGCCAAGACCGGCACCGGCATACTGAATTCCCGCGCGTGCGGACGCGACCTGCCTTGCCCAAGCAACAGGCGGGTAGGGCGGCAAGCCAGTAGCACCGGCTGCTGTTGATCCACCCACCCGTACACCGCTCGGTTGGCGTCTCCCTAGCGGTCCGTCTCGGCTCGGGGACCCCACACGGCGGCAACGGTCGATCTCGTTCAACAACGCCGCCCGCCTGTCGAGCACTACAGGTAGATCGCGAACACATCTGCGACCGTCCCGCCGCACATATCGGGCGGTCGCCATGGCTTCTGTCGTACGATTCCGCTTATTAGGCCAGAAAACAGGCTTCAGTGCCCACGTGACCACCTTGCACCCGCCAGAGCCTGCCAGCAGGAGCCGCCCGTCATGATCACGGTCAGCGTCATCGTCACAGCCCGCAACCATCAGGGATACCTCCGCGAGTGTCTCGACAGCGCTCTCGCCCTGCCCTCGGGGAACCGTGCGGACGGCAAGGCCTTCGAGCTCATCGGCGTGGACAACGGCTCGACGGACGGCACCAGGGCCATCCTCGATGAATTCGCCGCCCGCGACAGCCGGGTCCGGGCGCTCCACTTCCCGCGGCCCCTCACCGCCGGCGCCGCCCGGGACGCCGGCGCGGCGCTCGCCCAAGGCTCGTACCTCCTCTTCCTGGGCGGCACGGACGCGCTCGTCCCCGACGCCCTGCCATCGCTGGTGACCCGGCTCGACGCAGCCGAGGAACCTGACGTCCTGGTCTTCGACCATGCCTCTTGGCACTGGCGGACCCTGGCGATCGAAAGCGGCGACAGTCGGCTGCTCGGCCGACCCGGGCCAGCGGCATTCCCGCTCGCCGACCACCCGAACCTGCTGCACGCAACTCCGACCCTCGGCAACCGCCTGCTGCGCAGAGACCTCTACCGGGCCCATCGCGAGCTGTTCACCAAGGACGAGTTCGCGGAAGTCCTCCCGGCACTGGGCAGCCTGCTCACCGCCGAACGGATCGCCGCCACGGACGCGGTGTATGTCCGGCGGTACGAGCCCGACGCTCCGCAGCTTCCCGACACCCCCGACGCGTACGGCAACCTCTTCGCCCAGTACGACGCCCTGATGGCCCTGATCGCGGCACGGCCCGAGACGGCCCCGCTCCATAACGTCTTCTTCACCGGAATGGTCCGCCACTATCTGAGACTTCTGGCCGCTCCCGGCCTTCCGGAGAGCGCACGGGCTGGTGTCTTCCACCGGGCATCCGAACACTTCACACGCTTCCGACCGACCGGATACCGGCGCCCCGCCGGTCTCGACGGAATCCGCCATGCGCTGCTGGAGCGCGACGGCTTCACCGGCTACCGCGCCCTGCAGATCGCCAACCACAAGCGCAGGAACGTGCGCGAACTCGCTGCCCGGGCCAAGCAGCGTGCTGAGGAAACGGCGCTCGCCGGCTACTACCGTGAGCAGTTGCTACGGCCTATCGCGGAAGATCTCGCCGTCTTCTCCTCCTACTGGGATCGCGGGGTGGCCTGCAGTCCCGCCGCGATCTCCGCGAAGCTCGGGGAACTCGCCCCGGACATCCGCCAGGTTTGGGTCGTGCGCAGCGCCGACGCACCGCTGGTGCCACCCGGCACCACCTGCGTCGTCCCCGGCACCCGCCGCTACTGGAGCGTGCTCGCCCGCGCCAAGTTCTTGGTGAACAACGTCAACTTCGCCGACGAGATGATCAAGCGCCCAGGCCAGATCCTCGTCCAGACGCACCACGGCACGCCGGTGAAGCGGATGGGCACCGATCAGATCCCATTCCCTGCCACCTCGCGCGGAGTGGACTACGAAGCGCTGGTGGAACGCTGCAGGAATTGGGACTACAGCATTTCCGCGAACAGTCACTCCACTGAGATCTGGGAGCGCGCCTATCCCGTCCCGTTCACCTCCCTCAACTACGGCTATCCGCGCAACGACGTCTACTACACCGCCACGGCCGTCGACGTTCGGCGCGTACGAGAACGTCTGGGCATCGCCCAGGGGCGAGTGGCACTGCTGTACGCGCCCACGCATCGCGACTACGAGGCGACGTGGACACCGCGCCTCGATCTCGAAACCCTCGCCCGCCGACTCGGTGAGGACTTCGTGCTGCTCGTCCGGGGCCACTACTTCTACGACAGCGGCCCCTCGCCCCTTGAAGAGCTGCACCGCCGGGGCATCGTCATCGATGTCTCCGGCTCCGACTCGGTGGAAGAACTCGCGCTCGCCTCGGATGCTCTGATTACCGACTACTCCTCCCTGATGTTCGACTACGCCAATCTGGACCGGCCGATCGTGATCTTCGCCGATGACTGGGAGATCTACTCGAACACCCGCGGTGTGTACTTCGACGTGACGCGGTGTGCTCCGGGGCCCGTCGCCCGAAGCCAGGAGGACGTGGTGGAGATCTTCCTCTCCGACGCCTGGCGAAGCCCCGAAGCGGGCGAGCAGCGGGCCGAGTTCCGGCGCCGGTTCTGCCAGTTCGACGACGGCCACGCGGCCGAACGGGTCGTACGGCACGTTTTCCTCGGCCAGCCCGGAACTCCGCCGATCATCCCCATCGAGCGCCGTACCCCGGCTCCGCCGCCCGGGGTTGCGACGCCCACTCCGCCGCGTTCGACCACGGCTCTCGTACCCTGACATCCGGAAAGGTTGAGCTATGGCGCGGACGACGCCCGACGTCACCGTCATCGTGATTGTCTACAACGACGCCGAACGCCTGGTGCGCGCCGTGGCGTCGCTGCGCCGACAGACGCTGCGAAACATCGAGATCATCATCAGCGACGACCATTCGACCGACCGCAGCCCGGAGGTCGCCCGCGCTCTCGCTGCCGAGGACGACCGCATCAGTTACCTCCGGTTGCCGGTGAACAGTGGCGGGTGCAGCGCTCCGCGCAACGCTGCGATCGAACGTGCCCGCGCGCCGTACCTCATGTTCTTGGACAGCGACGATGAACTGCCGGAGGACGCCTGTCGGATGCTGCTGGAGACGCTGCTCGCCGACGACTGTCTGGACTTCGCCATGGGCGCCGTGGAGAGGGTACGCGCCGACACCGGGAGCGTGGGCTCCTGGCATCCAGGCCTGTTCAGCGAACAGCGGACCGTGCACGGCATCGAGGAGCAGCCGGAGCTGATGTTCGACCACCTGGCGACGAACAAGATGTATCGCAGGCGATTCATGGACCAGCACCAGCTCCGGTTCCCGCTCGGCATTCACTACGAGGATCAGCTGTTCAGCGCGCAGGCCTACTGCCTCGCCAACTCCTTCGCGATCATCCCGGAACCCGTCTACCGCTGGCATATCTCGCCGTATGAGGCCGAAGCCACGTTGTCCATCTCGAACCAACGGCACCGCATCGAGAATGTCCGGGACCGCGTCCATGTCGCCCGTCTGGTCGACGACTTCTTGCTGGAAAACGGCTACCAGCGCATCAAAGCTGACAAGGACCACAAGTTCCTCAAGCACGACTTGCGTATGTACACGGGTGACCTGCCGCACCGGACCCCGGAATGGATCCGTCAGTTCACCGAGGAAACGTCCCCTTATCTGGACACTCTCGCTCCTGAGGCGTTCGCACGGCTGCCACGCGACCAGCGGGTGTGCATCCAACTTCTGCGTTCCGAACGCTTCGAGGAGGCACAGCTCGCCGCTCGCGGGCTGGGCCGCAATGTCGGGCCGCGTGAGGTGGTCGAGGACGGCACGGGGCGCCTCTTCTGGGGCTCCGAGCTGCCCGCCGATCCGTCCGCCGCATGTGAGTTGGACGTGACCGAGGCGTTGCGCTCCCGCCCTTTTCATCGGGCACTGCTGCGGCATGAGATCACCCGGATCGAACCGCTGTCCGACTCTCGCCTCGGCCTGCACGTCCGTACCTATGATGCCGGCCGTCAGCTGCCGATGGGACCGGTCGCCGCGACGGTCCAGTTGGCCACGTCTCGTCGGAGACTGCGCACCTCCTTCCGGCTCGACCTCGTGCGCCCCGGGCTCTACGAGGGCACGGTCACACTCGATCTCTCGGCGGTCCCGCTGGCCTTGCACGGCTTCAGCGGCGCGCGCCACCCCGTGCTCACCATCACTCGGTACCGCCGCCACAACACCGGACCGTTGCTTGCTCCCCTCGCCTTCCCCACGGTCCATCAGCGGATCGCGCACTGCGTCGGCGAGCACCTGATCACCGTCGAGCCGGAGGGCAAGGGCGCCGGGCGGCTGCAGGTGGTCTGGCAGCGGGCGGGCCTCCTGGCCAGAGCCGAGCCCCACTTGCCGGTCGTCCGTGGTGTCATCGGCCCTCACCTGAGCGTCGCTCGCGCACTGACGCGCGGCCTCGTGCGCTGATCACACCGCCCAGGAGCCGCCCTGACGGGGGGACGTGCCTGTCCCCTCCGACTGCAACCTCCGAGGATCAATCACCTACCGCCGAACTGTCCTGTCCGAAAGTGTTACTGGACGTAACATGCCAAGCTAAGACATATCGCACATGGTGTGCGAGATCTGACGGTGCGGCACCGGAGGTGTGCGGTTTTGCTGTCGGTCGTGGTGCCCTGCTTCAACGAGGAGCAGGTGCTCGAGGCGTTCAACGACGAGCTGCACGTGCGCCTGAACGAGCTGAAGGCGCCGTACGAGGTGGTCTTCGTCGACGACGGATCCACCGACGGCACGCTGTCCCTGCTCCGCAACTTCGCCGCCCGCGACCACCGCGTCCGCTATCTCGCGCTGTCCCGGAACTTCGGCAAGGAGGCCAGCATGCTGGCCGGCCTGCGGGAAAGCACCGGAGACCAGGTCGTCATCATGGACGCCGACCTCCAGCACCCGCCGGCGCTCATGGCACGCATGCTCGAACTGCAGCGCGAAGGATTCGATCAGGTCGTCGCTCGCCGCAGCCGCGCCCACGACGGCCGGTTGCGGACCCTGTTCAGCCGCGGCTACTACCGGCTGCTCAACCACTGGGCCGAGGTCGAGCTGGTCGATGGCGCGGGAGACTTCCGGCTGCTGTCCCGCCGCGCGGTCGACTCGCTGCTGAACATGGGTGAACGCAACCGCTTCTCCAAGGGCCTCTTCTCGTGGATCGGTTTCAACACCGTCTTCTTCGACTACGAGGACACCCCGCGCGCCCGCGGTACCAGCAAGTGGAGCTATCGCAAGCTGCTCAACTACGCCGTCGACGGCCTGGTGTCCTTCAACAGCCGTCCGCTGCGCCTCGCCATCCACGTCGGCCTGCTGCTCGCCGGTCTTGCCTTCCTCTACGCCGCCTGGTGCATCGCCGCGGTGCTCCTCGGCGGGATCACCGCTCCGGGCTATGTGACTCTGCTCGTCGCGATCACCGGATTCGGCGGGATGCAGATGGTGCTGCTCGGACTCATCGGCGAGTACGTCGGCCGGGTCTACAACGAGAGCAAGCAGCGGCCGCACTACCTGGTGCGCGAGCACACTCCTGGCCCAGCCACCGTGGAGGGTGCCGCCAGCGCCGCCCCGTCCTCGTCGCTGCGGGCTCCCTCCCCATGAGGGTCCTGAGCTCCTGGGGCGCCCGGGCCCTCATCAGCGCGCCGATGACCCGCTTCGCCCTCGTCGGCGTCGTCAACACCGGTACGTACTACGTGTTCTACCGGCTGCTGCACCTGTGGCTGCCGTATCTGGTCGCCCATGTCGTCGCGACCCTGCTGAGCATGGTGGGCTCGTTCTTCCTGAACGTCCGCTTCACCTACCGGACCCGCCCGACCTGGCGGAAGTTCCTGCTCTTCCCACTGACCAATGCGACGAACCTGCTGCTGACCACCGTGGGCGTATACGTTCTGGTCTCCACCCTGGGCATGGACTCGCGGATCGCACCACTCCTCGC
Organism: Streptomyces sp. KR80; assembly: GCF_052245555.1. NCBI lineage: Bacteria > Bacillati > Actinomycetota > Actinomycetes > Kitasatosporales > Streptomycetaceae > Streptomyces > Streptomyces sp. KR80. The sequence goes on along the minus strand of NZ_JBQQCD010000014.1, from coordinate 32,328 downwards.
TGCCGCCGGCGCGATCCCCGTCACGTATCTCGTCTCGCGCCTGATCCTCGTCCCCTCGGCGCCCGACGCACCCGCGCCGACGAACCCGCCCGCTCTCGTAGAAGGGCGCCGCCGGTCGTGATCGCCCGGCCACCGGGCTTAGGCAGGTGCAGGCTTCCGGATGCGCTCGACGCCGTAGTAGCGAGAGACGCACGCGGCGGCCCAGTCCTTGGAGTAGTCCGAGGTGTAGTACGGCTCGGCAAGAAAGCCGATGTGCAGCGGACGGTAGGTCACGACGGTCGCGCCGTTGGCCACCTCCTTGCGGATCCGGGCGTCCTGGCGGTCCCAGGTCACCGAGCGGGTCACCGTTTGCTTGGCCATGGTGTGCACGACCGGGACGAGGTGGGCGGCCGCCCAGAGACTCACCGCCGTTGCCGCGACAACAGCCACAGCCACGGCCGCTGGGGCCTTGTACCTGGTGGGACCGCGACCTCCCAGGTCGCGCGCAGCGGCCCAGCGGCGGGTCAGCGCCAGTCCACCCACCACTCCGTACATGCACAGCAGGAGGAGCGTGGGGAACAGGAAGCCGACCCAGGTGCGGGCGTACGTCCAGCTCGAGCCCATCCGTACCCCGATGGCCACTGCGAAGGACGAGACGGCCACCAGCGGAGCCGGCAGGACCAGCAGGCTGACCGGCAGCGTGCGGATCCGGTCCATGGTCATGGGCTCCATGCCACCGGTGGCGGGGCCGTCCTGGGCGGCCGGCCCGGCACGCCGCGCCGTCGCCACCCCGAGCAGCAGACCAACGGTGATCGCACCCAGATAGGCCCACTGGCCGCCGATGGCCGACCACATGTGCTGCCAGTCGTGGAAGGCACCGATCAACTCGGTGGGCGACAGCGGGGATACCTCCCGCAACTGCTGCTCACGCCGCCTGGCGGCACCTGGTGAGGTGTACAGCAGGACATACCCGACGGCCAGACCGACGCACCAGGTCACGCACCAGGCGAACGGGTACCAGTCCTTCCACGATCGGCGCCTGGGCAGCAGGAGCAGGGCGGCGGTACCGGCGAACAGGCTGATCACGACGGTGAAGGGCTCGCTGAGAGTGCCGATGACGATGCCCGTGACGACGGCGACCGCCAGTGCACACCGGATGGCGGTCCGGCCACCACGGCGGCCGGCGTAGATCGCGATCAGCACACTCCACACGGCCAGCACGCCCGGCACGATGTGCGTGATGGTGGCGGGCGCCCACAACAGCACCTGGTAGGACCTGGTCCCCGCGAAGAACAGCAGCATCTCCACAACGGCCACAGCGGCGACCATCACCAGCAGGGGCGCATCCCATCCCAGCATCCGCCAGACGATCCGCAGCAACAGAACCAGGCCCGCCGCCAGCGCCATCACCAGCACGGCCGGAAGGATCTTTGGTCCGACAAGGCCGGACGAGTACACGATTCCGCTGATGAGTCCGTTGGCGATCCGGCCGTTCTGCGTCTCGTAGAAGTCCCGTGCGATACCGAGAACACCCATGTCGCGGCTCTTCCAGCCGGCACACCAGTCGTCCGAGGTGGGACGGAGGTACAGGCCCAGGAAGCATCCGACAAGGAGCAGCGCACCCGCCGCGATCAGGATCAGGCCGGCTGCGTGCGCCACCCATCGTTGCCAGGCGAGCGACGAGGAAGAGGTGTGCAGGCCGCGCTCTCCCTGTTCGGCGCTGCGCGTGAGCTGGGGCATCGCGGATGTTCCCCTTGGCCTTCGATTGCACCGGGCCCGGGCGGAGACCGGACTCGAGCCAGCCTCGCATCTCCTACGGGGCACCGCTCGCCGTGGACAGCTGCCCGATTCGTCCATCTGCCGCAATGGTGCTGGTCGCGAGCCCCGCACGGATGAGGTCTCCACCCAGGTGGAACCACAGGGCTGGAGTAACGGCGATCTCACGGTGGTGGGCGGGCCCGTCCCTCCGGGCGGCGTCCGGTGCTACCAGGGCCTGCCTGGTTTGTAGTCGACGGGCAGCCGATAGATGAACTCCCGCGGGTCCGCGTACGCCTCGTCCAGGAATCGGGGGACGCTGTGGTAGCCGAGCGCGTAGAGATTCTCGGCCGGGTTCCAGGTCTTGTACGCCAGGATCGACCGCCGCTTGGCCGCCATGTGCCGTGGTGGGATGTGCAGCACGGATTCGGCCCCGCGGTCGCGGTGCCTCCGGTCGTACTGGTTGTACGTGTAGATGTGGTGGAACCGCAGATCCGAGATCTCGTCGCGGAGCGCGTGGGCCGCATCGCTGCATGCCTTGTGCGTCGCGTTCCCGTCGAGCCAGCCTGCCGCGAACCTGTGCGAGGCCGCAGGGTACTTCTGTGCCAAGGCGCGGATCTGGGCAACGATGTCGCGGACTAACTGGTCGTACGCAGGAGGTTCGCCGGGCGCACTGTCCGGCAGGTCGAAACGGATGACCTGGTCCACCCCCAGCGCCTGGGCCGAGGCGTGGAACTCGGCTGTCCGGCAGCGCACCAGCGTGGCGTCGTCCGCCGGGTTCCAGCCGAGGTGGTGGTAGTGGCGAGGAGCGGGGCAGCGTCCGCGGAGTCTGGCGCATGTGCCCTCGTTCATGATCGCGGCCAGCTCGCGGTTCTCGCCTCTGGTGACCAGGACCAGGTACACGGGGCGTCCGGCGGCTTTGAGCTCCATGATCGAACCCGCCATGCCGATGGCCTCGTCGTCCTGGTGCGGGGAGTAGAAGATGGCAGGTCGGCCGACAGCTCCGGCCGATGGCGCGAACACCGCTGAATCCAGTGCCACGCCCGCCGCAGCCGCCGCGGACGCCTCCAGGAGACGGCGTCTCGTCAGAGTGAAGTCATCCGGACTCATCATGACCTCTCCGCTTTGTCTGTCTCACATTCGCGCGCCAACGGCCTCCGGACGCATCAGGGTTCAGGGCGGTGAGCGGGCGCCGGATGGTGTCACCCGCGGCCCGGCCAGGCGGTGTGCGCACTGTAGGTCTCGATCCGCTCCGGGACGCGCATTGCGTGACAGGCCATCCCGTCGTGTCTGACGGGGCATCGGGGGGTAGAGGCTGTCCCGTACACGTACCGTTTCGGTCCCGTTATCAGCGACCACTGCGGTCACCTGCATAATTGCCGCCGTGTCCGTACACCACGAGAACGGTGTGGGCCCCCTCACCCGGCTCGTGGTCCTCGATTCGGGTGACGCGACCCTCACCCCGCTGCCGATCTGGGAGCGCGCCCACGACCGACCCGTCGTCGGCCGCACCAACGCCGTGACCGCTGCCGCGCTCACGGCCGCCGTCCTCATGGAATCCACGACGAGCGCAGCGGCCGCCGCCTCGGCAGAGCACGAAAGCGCCCCCTGATGTCTCCGATATCCCGACGCCGCGTTCTCACCAGCGCGGTCACCCTCGCCCTGACGGGCACGGTGGCTGCATGCACCGCGTCGCTCTCCGAGAGCACGGCCGGGCAGCTGGAGGGGGGCGGCGCGGCGACGGCCGACCAAGCGGCGACCCTCCCCATCCGTACCAAGGAGACAGTGCTCCACGTCGTCGCCCACCCGGACGACGACCTGTACTTCATGAACCCGGACCTGGGTCAGTCGCTCCGCTCCGGCAACCCCGTGGTCACGGTCTATCTGACGGCGGGCCAGTCCGACGGCATCAATGCACCGGCCCAGGAGAGACAGCTCAATCCTCCGCCCGCCGATCGCGCCGCCTTCGCGAAAGCCCGGCAGAACGGCATACGTGCCGCGTACGCCCGGATAGCCACCGGCGACCGTACGAGCTCCTGGCGGCGCGAGGTGATACCGACAGCCGGCGGCGGACTGGCCGAACTGGACACACTGGAGAACCACCCGCAGATACGGCTGATCTGGCTCCAACTCCACGAGGCGGAGAGCGTGAGCGGCGACCAGCCGCACAGCCTGCGCGGGCTGTGGGACGGCCGTACGCCGGCCCTGCGCTCGCTGCTCGCCACCGGCAGCCTGGTCACCCGCGACTTCGCGTACACCAAGGAGCAGCTCATAGCCACGCTCGCCGGGCTGATGGAGCGCTTCGCACCGACCTTCGTCCGGATGCAGGACCCCACTCCCGACCACAGTCCGGGTGGCGGCTGGATCGACCACCAGGACCACATATACGGGGCCCGCTTCGTCCAGCAGGCTCTCGCCCGCTACACGGCTGCGGATGCCCGCTTCCGTCCACGCGTCGGCACCCAGGTCTATCTCGGCTATCTCAACGGCTTCCTGCCGCACGCCCTCGGCCCGGCCGCCCTGCGCGCGAAGCTGGACGCCCTCGAGACCTACGGCTGGGCCGACGGTTATGACTGCCGGGACCCGGCGGGCTGCGGTGACCGGGGGGCGGGCGCCCACCCCCTCGGCTCGAACTGGGCTCCCAGCACGCGCTACCACCGAGGCGAGAGCACCACATGGCTGCAGCCCGGGAAGAACGGCGCGCTGCGGGCGTTCGCCGTTCTCGACGGGCGGCTCGCTGTTTGGAGCCGGCCGACGCGCGGCTCGGCCGGCCAAAGTGAAACCCCGTGGTCCGGGCCCGAGCTGCTGCCGGGGGCGGGCATCGACGACGGGGTCACGGCCGTGGGGCTGCCGGACGGGCGGATCGCGGTCTTCGCGACCCGTACGGTGCTCGGCGCCGGCCCGGCGGACTACCGGCGGGAAGTGGTCACCACCGTGCAGACCAGGGACCGGGGCACGTTCGGCCCCTGGCAGTCCCTCGGCGCCCCGGCTGCGGACAACGTGTCGAGTTGGCAGCTCAGCGCACCCGTCGCGGCCGTGGACGGCTCGGGCCGACTGATGGTCTGCGTCCGCAACGGGGTCCACGGCCTCAGCTCCCGTACGCAGCGGCCGGACGGCGGCTGGCAGCCATGGACCGGACTGGGCGGCAGCGGGCTGCTCGGCAGCCTCGCGGCAGCGACCGATATGGGCGGCCGTATCCATGTCGTGGCGAGCACCGCCACCTCCGTGCTGGCGTGGTCCCAGTCCCGGCCGGGCGGCCCGCTGAGCGCCCCGCTGCCCACCGGACTGCCCCCGACCACCGGTCCGCTGACCGCATACGCCGACGGTCCGGGCATACGGCTCTACTTCCGGCGTCCGGGAACGGCCGACGTGCTCACCGCTCTATCGCCCGAGCCGGGGCGCTCCTGGGGCCAGGGCACCGCCGACCTCGGCGGCCACGCGGGCTTCGGGCCCGTCGCCGTCGCCACGGACGGCTCCCGGGCAGTGCTGGCCACCCGCAACGACGACGGAACGCTGAGCGCCGTGCACGTACTGTCGGTCCGGGACGACAGCAGGGCACCGCGATGGTCCTCCACGGGCTTCCTCTTCGGCAGCGCACCGGCGGCCGCCCCGTACGGCCCGTCGGAAGCAGCGCTGGCGGTCGTCGGCCTGGATTCCCGCCTGTACTGGAAGCCGGGCGGGGACTCCTGGCGCCCTGCGACCACCGGCTGACCCCGGCCGCAGCGGCCACGACGATCGCCGACACCCCCGCGCCACCCCCGCCTCGCAGCGCGTCGCGCCGCGCACAGCAAGGGGCGCCCGGATATCGTCCGGGCGCCCCTTTGCATGCGCCCTGCGCCCCGCCGACTACTGGTTCGTGCGGAGCAGCTGCCGCATCGTGCGCATCGCGACCGACAGGTTCGCCAGGTCGAAGGACTCCGAGCCCTGGATCTCCTCCAGGGTCGTACGCGCCCGGCCCAGGATCGCCGCGTTCTTCTGCTCCCAGGACTTGAACCGCTCTTCCGGCGTCGGGCCGCCGTCCGCCGACGCCAGGATGTCGGCGGTGAGCGCCGCGTGCGCGGCGAACAGGTCCTCGCGGATCGCGGCACGGGCCATCGACTGCCACCGGTCGGCGCGCGGCAGCTCGATGATCCGGTCCATCAGCTGGCTGATCCGCAGCCGGTCGGCCAGGTCGTAGTAGACCTCAGCGACCTCCAGCGGAGCCCTGCCCGTGCGGTCGGCGATCGCGACGATGTCGAGCGACGGGAAGGCGGACGAGAATCCGGACACGCGCTGCGCCAGTTCGTCGGGCACCCCGGCCTCGGTCAGCTCGTCCCGGATGTTCTGGTACCACTCCAGGTCCGAGCCCTTGAGCAGTTTGGGCAGTTCGGACCAGACGGCGTCGACGCGCTCGCTGAAGAACTCCACGCTCTCCGCCAGCTCCAGCGGCTGCGGCCGGTTGCCCAGCAGCCAGCGCGTGGCGCGCTCGACCAGCCGCCGCGAGTGCAACCGGATACGGGTCTGCACCGCCGCGGGGACCAGGTTGTCCAGGGCCTCGACATCGTCCCAGACCTGGCCGAGCTTGAAGATCGCGCGGGCCGCGGTCTGGCCGCGCACCACCTCTTCGGTGGAGGCACCGGTCTCCTCCCGCATTCGGTGCAGGAAGGTCGTACCGGCGCTGTTGATGGTGTCGTTGACGAGAACCGTCGTCACGATCTCCCGGCGCAGCGCGTGGTTGTCGATGTGCTCGATGAACCGCTCGTTCAGCGCCTTGGGGAAGTACGCGTGCAGCAGGCGTTCCAGGTACGGGTCGTCCGGCAGCCCGGTGGTGATCAGCTCCTCCGCGACCGTGATCTTCAGATAGGCGAGCAGGACGGCGAGTTCCGGCTGGGTGAGGCCCCGGCCGGCGCCCATTCGCTCGCGGATCTGACGGTCGCTCGGCAGGAACTCGAGCTCGCGGTCGAGGCGACCCTCGCGCTCCAGCCGCCGGATGAACCGCAGGTGGGCGTGGAGCAGGCTCGGCGCCTGCGCCGCGGCATTGGCCAGGGCGACGTTCTGCGCGTAGTTGTTGCGCAGCACCAGTGCGCCGACCTCGTCGGTCATCTCCGCGAGCAGCTGGTTGCGCTGCTTCACCGTGAGGTCGCCGTCCTCGATGAGCTTGTTGAGCAGGATCTTGATGTTGACCTCGTGGTCGGAGGTGTCCACACCGGCGCTGTTGTCGATGGCGTCGGTGTTGACCTTGCCGCCGCGGGTGGCGAACTCGATCCGGCCGAGCTGGGTCAGGCCCAAGTTGCCGCCCTCGCCGACGACCTTGACCCGCAGGTCCTGGCCGTCCACCCGGATCGCGTCGTTGGCCTTGTCGCCGACGTCGGCGTGCGTCTCGACCGAGGACTTGACGTACGTGCCGATGCCGCCGTTCCACAGCAGGTCGACCGGGGCCTTCAGGATCGCCTTCATCAGCTCGGCCGGGGTCATCTTGGTGACCCGCCCCTCGATGCCGAGCACCGAGCGGATCTGCGCATTGATCGGGATGGCCTTGGCCGTACGCGGGTGGACTCCGCCGCCCTGCGAGATCAGCTCCGTGTTGTAGTCGGCCCAGGAGCTGCGCGGCAGTTCGAACAGGCGGCGCCGCTCGGCGTACGAGGTGGCCGCGTCGGGATCCGGATCGATGAAGATGTGCCGGTGGTCGAAGGCCGCGACCAGCCGGATGTGCTCGGAGAGCAGCATGCCGTTGCCGAACACGTCACCGGACATGTCGCCGACGCCGACGACCGTGAAGTCCTGGGTCTGGGTGTCGTGACCCAGCTCCCGGAAGTGCCGCTTGACCGACTCCCACGTACCCCGGGCGGTGATGCCCATGCCCTTGTGGTCGTAGCCCGCCGAACCGCCGGAGGCGAATGCGTCGCCGAGCCAGAAGCCGTACGCCGTGGCGACCTCGTTGGCGATGTCGGAGAAGGTCGCGGTGCCCTTGTCTGCGGCGACGACGAGGTAGGTGTCGTCGCCGTCGTGGCGGACGACGTCCTTAGGGTGCACCACCCCGCCGCCGACCAGGTTGTCGGTGATGTCCAGCAGGCCGGAGATGAAGGTCTTGTAGCAGGCGATGCCCTCGGCCAGCCAGGCCTCGCGGTCCACGGACGGGTCCGGCAGCCGCTTGCCGACGAAGCCGCCCTTCGCGCCGACCGGCACGATCACCGTGTTCTTCACCATCTGCGCCTTGACCAGGCCGAGGATCTCGGTACGGAAGTCCTCGCGGCGGTCGGACCAGCGCAGACCACCGCGCGCGACCTTGCCGAAGCGCAGGTGGACGCCCTCGACCCGGGGCGAGTACACCCAGATCTCGTAGGCCGGGCGGGGAGCGGGCAGGTCCGGGATGGCCTGCGGGTCCAGCTTGAGCGAGAGGTAGCCGTGCGGCTTGGCACCCTTGGCGCCGAGCTGGCCCGACCCGGCCTCGGCGCTTTGGAAGTAGTTCGTGCGCAGGGTCGCCTTGATGACGGTCAGGAAGGAGCGCAGGATGCGGTCCTCGTCCAGGCTGGCGACCTGGTCCAGCGCCGCGTCCAGCTCCTCCAGCAGGGCGTCGGTCAGCTCCAGACCCGCCATCTGGCGTGCCGGGGACATCCGGGCCTCGAACAGGTGCACCAGCAGCCGGGTGGTGTGGACGTTGTTGCGGAGGGTGTCCTCCATGTAGTCCTGGCTGAAGGGAGAGCTTGCCTGGCGCAGGTACTTGGCGTAGGCGCGCAGCACCATCGCCTGCCGCCAGGTCAGCCCGGCGCTCAGCACCAGCGTGTTGAAGTTGTCGTTCTCGGCCTCGCCCGTCCAGACGGCGGCGAAGGCGTCCTGGAAACGCTCGCGGGCGTCGTCGGCGAGGTACTCGCCGCCGTTCTTCGTCGGGGCCGGCACCCGCAGCCCGAAGTCGTAGATCCACGCACTGGTGCGGTCGGTGCAGCGCAGCTCGTACGGCCGCTCGTCGACGACCTCGACACCGAGCCGGGTGAGGACCGGGAGGACGGCCGACAGCGAGACCTGCTCACCGGAGCGGTAGATCTTGAAGCGGCGCTCACCGGGGGCCGCACCCACCGGCTCGTACAGGCTGAGTTCGAAGTCGCGCTCGCCGCCCGGCGCGGTGAGCTGCTCGAGATGCTGGAGATCGGAGACGGCGGCCCGCGGCGAGTAGTCCGCCTTGTAGCCCTCCTCGAAGGCGCTGGCGTAACGGCGCATGAGCTCGGCGGCGCGCTCCTCACCGACCTCGGCGTTCAGCGCCTCGGCGAAGCCGTCCTCCCAGGAGCGGGCCGCCTCGGCGAGCCGGGCCTCGATCCGCTCGACGTCGGAGTCGGTGAGGTCCGTCAGCTCCGTGCCGGGCTGGACGCGCACGACGAAGTGCAGCCGGGTGAGCACTGATTCGGTGCTCATGAGGGTGAAGTCGGCGCTGGTGCCGTCCAGTTCCTCCATGAGGATGGTGGTCAGTCGCTGCCGGACGGTGGTGTTGAACCGGTCGCGCGGCAGGTACACGAGCGCGGAGTAGTAGCGGCCGTACTCCTCCTGGCGCAGGTACAGCCGCAGCCGGCGGCGCTCCTGCAGGTAGAGGACGCTGGTGACGATCTCGCGGAGCTTGTCGGCCGGCGTCTGGAACAGCTCGTCGCGCGGGTAGGTCTCGAGGATCTGCAGCAGGTCGCGGCCGTCGTGGCTGTCCGGCGTGAACCCGGTGGTCGTCAGCACCTCCCCGACCTTGCGGCGGATGACCGGGACGCGGCGGACGGATTCCGTGTAGGCCGCGGAGGAGAACAGGCCGAGGAAGCGGCGCTCGCCGACGACGTTGCCCTGCTCGTCGAACTTCTTGACCCCGATGTAGTCGAGGTAGGAGGGGCGGTGCACGGTGGCACGGCTGTTGGCCTTGGTGAGCACCAGCTGCTTGTGCTCGCGGGCCTTCGCGCGGGCGTCGGCGGGCAGCCGGTTGAAGGACGGCGAGACGGGATGGCCGGTCGCCTCCTTGTGGGTGTTGTGGGTGGGGTCCGAGCGCAGTATCCCGAGACCCGTGCCGGGAACGGCGGTGAGCACGTCCTCCTCTTCGCCGTCGGTCGGCTCGGTCGTCAGCTGATACTCGCGGTAGCCGAGGAAGGTGAAGTGGTCCTCGGCGAGCCAGCGCAGCAGCTCACGGGCCTCCTCGATCTCCTCCTGCGGCAGGTCCTCGGGGCGCGGCTCGTCGGCCAGCCCGTCGGCGATACGCAGCGCGGCGTCGCGCATCTTGGCCCAGTCCTCGACGGCCTCACGGACGTCGGACAGCACGCGGAGCAGATCGGCGGTGATCAGCTTGAGGTCGGCGCGGTCGGTCTCCCGGTCCATCTCGACATGGATCCAGGACTCGATCAGGGCGTCGTGCGGCAGGGCGCCGCCGGTCTCCTCGGCAACGGTCCTGGCGTCGCCGAGAACCTCAATCAGCTGGCCTGTGACGTCGCGGCGGACCACGAACTGCGGGTGGATCACGACATGGATGCCGCGGCCCTGGCGGGAGAGCTCGTTGGTGACCGAGTCCACGAGGAAGGGCATGTCGTCGGTGACGACCTCGACGACGGAGTGGCTGCAGGTCCAGCCGTTCTCCTCGACGGTCGGGGTGTGCACCCGGACGTTGGCCGTGCCCTGCGGGCGGGTCTCGGCGAGGCGGTAGTGGGAGAGAGCGGCGCCAAGGACGTCGACCGGGTCACGGTCCGTGATGTCCTCGGCGGCCACGTGCAGGTAGTAGCGCTGGAGATACGCGGAGAGGGTCTCCGGGGCGAGCCCCTGAACCGGATGTTGCCCCCCGGCAGGGCTGCTCTCAGCTACCCCGGCCGCTCGTGCGAGCAGCTCGGCCTTGGCTTCGTCCAGCTTGGTCTGCATGTCCTCTGGCTCCTGTCGCGCGCCGTTGCGTGACGTAGGCGATGAAATCGGCATTCGCAGCATGCGCCGAGACACGTGGGGGTTCCCCCGGGAGTCCCTCCCAGGCGGCGCCTGGGGGAGTTGTCAGGGGGCGTCTCCGGTCGTGGATCGGCGGTATGCCTGGGTGAGAGACGACCGGGCCGGTATCGGCCATATCCCGTCGAGCGGTCCCGGTACAGGGGATCAACGGCACCGGGGGCTCGATGGCTCACCTGGTGCTGGACCGGGGCTTCGCTGCCCCGGCGTCGGCGCCTCCTCCCCGCTACGAGCGGAGAAGGGCGTATCGCGCTGATCACGGGTCAAGGCTATCGCCCCTCCCGGGGGAGACGTCATGAGCCGTTTGTGTACAAAACTGGGGGCAGAAGTTTGACGTTCTGGACAGCGACGTGGGGGCCTCTTGGCAAACAGCGGTCCGGGGGGCAGGTTGGGCATGAGGGGTGCGAATCGGACAGCGTGGAGGTGGCGGCCATGGCGGCCAAAATCCTGATCGTGACCGGGGACGCGGCCGAGTCCCTCGAGGTGCTCTACCCCTATCAGCGACTCCGCGAGGAGGGGTACGAGGTGCACCTCGCTGCTCCGAGCCGGAAGAAGCTGCAGTTCGTGGTGCACGACTTCGAGGACGGCTTCGACACCTACACCGAGAAGCCGGGCTACACCTGGCCCGCCGACCTGGCCTTCTCCGAGGTCGATCCGGGGGAGTACGTGGCCCTGGTGATCCCGGGCGGACGCGCGCCGGAGTATCTGCGCAACGACCCCGAGCTGCGGAAGGTGCTCAAGGCCTTCTTCGACGCCGACAAACCCGTCGCGCAGATCTGCCACGGGCCGCTGCTGACGGCGGCCATCGGATGCCTGAGCGGCAGGCGGGTCACCGCCTATCCGGCCCTGGAGCTGGACATGCAGGCGGCGGGCGCCTCCTTCCGGGACGCGGAAGCGGTGGTCGACGGCATGCTGGTCTCCTCCCGGGCCTGGCCCGACCACTCGGCCTGGATGCGCGAGTTCCTGACCGTACTGCGGTCCAAGGCGCCGGTGGCCTGACGGCGCCGGCCCGCGCGAGCGGGTGCATGGGCGGGCGGCGGGCCTGCCCGGACTCCCGGACTCCCGGACTCCCGGACTCCCGGGCTCCCGGCGCCGCGCGGGCGGGTGCATGTGGCGAGCGTGCCCATGCCATGCCATACGCGCTAGCCGAACAACTCCTCGGCGGCCTCCACGGCCTCCACGAGGCTGTCGACGACCGGCACGCCCGCCGTCTCCAGGCTGGCGCGGCTGTGCGAGCCCCCGGTGTAGAGCACCGCTCGGGCCCCGACGTGGGCCGCGGCGAGGGCGTCGTCGACCGCGTCGCCTATGACGACGATGCGGCGCTCCCGGACGACGCCGTCGAGCGCGGCGAGATGGCGTACCAAGTGCTCGGCCTTGCCCGTGTGCGAGGGTCCGATCCGGCCGTCCACGCGGACGAAGTGCTGCTCGATGCCGTGCGTGCGCACGATCGGTATCAGGAACTCGTGCGGGGCGAGGGAGCACAGGGACTGGGTCAGCCCGGCGGCCACGCGCTGGGAGAGCAGCTCCTTGGCGCCTTCGGTGAGGCCTGCGCTCTCGGCCCGTGCCCAGTAGTGGCGGTGGAAGGCCTCGTCCATGACCTCCCACTCCTCGTCCGTGGGCAGCCGTCCCATCAGGCGTTCGTAGAAACGGGGCACCGGCACGCAGTAGAGGTCGCGGTAGCGCGCGAGCGTGATCGGCGGCAGGCCGATCTCGGCGAACGAGGCGTTCGTCGCCTCGATCACCGCGTCGATGTCGTGGAAGAGGGTGCCGTTCCAGTCCCAGACGATGTGCGCCGCGTACTTCCCCATAAGAAGACCGTACCCGGGGCCTCGGACAGCGCCCCGTGGCGGATCCGGCGGTCGGGCGGCTCGCCCCTCCCATCGGCTCGTCGGAGCCTCCGGCCGACCGGCCGGTCAGTCGAACCGGTCAGCGGAAACGGTCAGTCGAAAAGCTGCGGGATCTCCTGGGTGGCGTACCAGAGCAGCTCGTGGTCGTCCGCGCCGTCCACTGTGAACTGGGCATCGTCGTCCCCAAGGTCCGCCGCGCCCAGCGCCGCCGCGGCGGCCGCAACGTCCGCCTCCGCCTCACTGGAGTCGACGTGCACGGCGGCGGCCTTGGCGAAGGGCACCGGCCGGGCGATCCGCACCGCGCCGAGGCCCGAGACGTCCAGCCCACGGTCCGGATCGGCGACTGCCTCGCGGTCCGCCACCTCCAAGGCCACGACGACGCGGCGACGGGGTGCCCCGGGATCGCCGGCGATGAGGCGCAGCGAAGCTTGGGCGGCCCGGCTGAGGGCGGCGTACTCCAGCTCCTCGATGTCGTCGGAGAGATACCACTCGCGCAGCGCGGGGGTGACGGCGAAAGCGTCCAGCGGGCCGGGCCCGAGCTCGCCCGCCTTGTACGCCGCTGCGAGACCGGGGAGGGTCGTGGGGACGTAGACGCGCATGTCTGCCGCTTTCGTGAAGACACCGACGGTAGGTCGGACGGGAGGGTGGTGAACGCTCGGCCGACGCCGGCCAGGGACCGGCCGGACAGCGGCCAGCATACGGGCGTGCGTCCCCCTTCGAGGTCCGAGCACCCCATCCGTGCTGACGCGGCAGACGTCCGTGCTGACGCGGCAGACACGCGCGTGGGCCGACCGCGCTCCGGCGGCACACTCAGGCGCGCGGGACTGAGCCCGACCACTCCGGGATCCCGCCTCGACCGGTCCGTACGCGGCCACCAGGGGCTGCCCGTCGACCGCGGGCAGCCCGGTTCCCACAGCCGTCCGCCAGACGGGGCTCCGACCGGCGCAGCCCACCCTGTCACCCGGATAGGTGATCCCTTACGGTGCTCCGAGGCCCCGTTCGCCGTCGTTGCGGGCCTGCGACGGCCCGACTAGAAGTCTGGGCAGCGAAGTTACCCACTGGTACTCGCGCTCGAGACGACATCACGACATCACGGGGCAATGACCATGGACCACACCCGGAGCCGAACTCCCGGCCGGGCCTCAGGCCGCACCACCGATCGACGCCTCGCGGGCCGCGCGGGGCCCGGCCGCGGCGCCACTGCGGCCGGCATCGTGCCTCCGCAGCGACGGGACACGCGCAGGCCCGGCGGCGGCCCGGGCGGCGCCACCGCTGCCTCGCTGCGCAGACGTGAGCTGGAGCGCCAGCCCCGTTACTGGTTCGCGAACCGGCTGCTGCTCACTTTGAGCGGCCAGAAGCCCGTCCACTGGATGCTGGGACACACCCTCGGCGCCGCGTACGACCAGCTGGTGCGGCTCGCCCCGCTGGCACCCCTGCGCCCGACCGCCCGGGCCGGCGGCCCCGCCCCCGCCGCACCGGTCGTCGGCCGATGCGACGAGTACCGGCCCGACCCGCGTGTCATCGAGGCCTTCGCCCGGATCGTCTCCGGCGATCGCGTCCAGGCCCTGGCCTTCCGGCTGGAGCAGTGCCGCGACGAGCGCTGGCGCTGCTCTGCGGTGGAGCTGGGCGGGATCACCTAGGGCGGGTCCAACGGGACCGCCCAGCCCACAGCAGTACGGGCCGCACCCCCGAGGAAGGGGCGCGGCCCGTCACCGTGGGTCGGGTTACTTCTTCCGCCGCCGACCGCCGGACTTCTGAGCCTTCCGGCGCTCTGCCCGGGTCATGCCGTCCGACTCGGAACGAGTGGGTCCGCCATCCGTCGCGAAGTCGCCCTCGATGATGGCACCATCGCCGTCCACCTTCGGGGCGGTGAAGTGGAGCCGGTCGGGGCGCTGCGGGGCCTCCAGGCCCTTGGCGCGAATCTCGGGGCGGCCCGCGGCTGCCGGGACGACCCCGGCCCCCGCCCCTGCCGCTGCCCCTGCCGCGGTGGTCGCGGCGTCCTGCGGAACCTTCTCGAGGGTGGGCTTCTCGGCGGCCTCCGTGACCGGAACCTCCTCGACCTGCTGCTCAACCTGAACCTCCAGGTTGAACAGATAGCCGACGGACTCCTCCTTGATGCCCTCCATCATGGCCGTGAACATGTCGAAGCCCTCGCGCTGGTACTCCACCAGGGGGTCCTTCTGGGCCATCGCACGCAGGCCGATGCCCTCCTGGAGGTAGTCCATCTCGTAGAGGTGCTCGCGCCACTTGCGGTCCAGGACCGACAGGACGACGCGCCGCTCCAGCTCACGCATGATCTCTGAGCCGAGCTGCTTCTCCCGCTCATCGTACTGCTCGTGGACGTCGTCCTTGGCGGACTCCGCGATGAACTCGGCGGTGATCCCGGCCCGGTCGCCGGCCGCGTCCTCCAGCTCCTCGACGGTGACCTTGCACGGGTAGAGCTGCTTGAAGGCGCCCCACAGCCGGTCGAGGTCCCACTCCTCGGCGAAGCCCTCGACGGTCTCCGCCTGGACGTACGCGTCGATGGTGTCGTCCATGAAATGCCGGATCTGCTCGTGCAGGTCCTCACCCTCCAGGACGCGGCGGCGCTCGCCGTAGATGACCTCGCGCTGCCGGTTGAGGACCTCGTCGTACTTCAGGACGTTCTTGCGGGTCTCGAAGTTCTGCTGCTCGACCTGCGATTGAGCGGAGGCGATGGCGCGGGTCACCATCTTGTTCTCGATCGGCACGTCGTCCGGGACGTTGGCCATCGCCATGACGCGCTCGACCATCTGGGCCTTGAACAGACGCATCAGGTCGTCGCCCAGGGAGAGATAGAACCGGGACTCACCGGGGTCGCCCTGACGGCCGGAGCGGCCGCGCAGCTGGTTGTCGATCCGGCGCGACTCGTGGCGCTCGGTGCCCAGGACGTAGAGCCCGCCGAGCTCCTTGACCTCGTCGTGCTCCGTCTTGACCGCGGCCTCGGCCTTCTCCAGCGCCGCGGGCAGCGCCGCGGCCCACTCCTCCAGGTGCTCGACCGGGTCGAGGCCGCGCGAGCGCAGCTCCGCCTCGGCGATGTGCTCGGGGTTGCCGCCGAGCTGGATGTCCGTACCGCGGCCGGCCATGTTCGTGGCGACCGTGACGGATCCCTTGCGGCCCGCCTGCGCGACGATCTGCGCCTCACGGTCGTGTTGCTTGGCGTTGAGCACCTCGTGCGGGACGCCGCGCTTGGTGAGCTGCTGCGAGAGGTACTCGGACTTTTCGACGGAGGTGGTGCCGACGAGGACCGGCTGGCCCTTGCGGTGCTTCTCGACGATGTCCTCGACGACCGCGTCGAACTTCGCGGGTTCGGTGCGGTAGATCAGGTCGGACTGGTCGAGACGGGCCATCGGGCGGTTCGTCGGAATCGGGACCACACCGAGCTTGTAGATCTGGTGGAACTCGGCGGCCTCGGTCATGGCCGTACCGGTCATGCCGCAGAGCTTGTCGTAGAGGCGGAAGAAGTTCTGCAGGGTGATCGTGGCGAGCGTCTGGTTCTCGTCCTTGATCTCCACGGCTTCCTTCGCCTCGATGGCCTGGTGCATGCCCTCGTTGTAGCGGCGGCCGGCGAGGATACGGCCGGTGTGCTCGTCGACGATCATGACCTCGCCGTCCATGACGACGTAGTCCTTGTCCCGCTTGAAGAGCTCCTTGGCCTTGATGGCGTTGTTGAGGTAGCCGACGAGCGGGGTGTTCACCGACTCGTAGAGATTGTCGATGCCCAGCCAGTCCTCGACTTTGCTGACGCCCGCCTCGTGGATGGCGACGGTGCGCTTCTTCTCGTCGACCTCGTAGTCGCCCGTCTCGTCCAGGCCCTTCTGCGGATTGGCGGCTTCCCCCTTGCTCAGGCGGGTGACCAATTTGGCGAAGTCGCCGTACCACTTGGTGGCCTGGTCGGCCGGGCCGGAGATGATCAGCGGGGTACGGGCCTCGTCGACGAGGATGGAGTCGACCTCGTCGACGATCGCGAAGTTGTGACCGCGCTGGACGAGTTCGTCGTTCGACCACGCCATGTTGTCACGGAGGTAGTCGAAGCCGAACTCGTTGTTGGTGCCGTACGTGATGTCGCAGGCGTACTGCTCGCGGCGCTGCGCGGGAGTCATGTTGGCGAGGATGCAGCCGACCGAGATGCCGAGGAACTTGTGCACCCGGCCCATCCACTCGGAGTCGCGCTCGGCGAGGTAGTCGTTCACCGTGACCAGGTGGACGCCCTTGCCGGACAGCGCGTTGAGGTAGGCGGGCAGCGTGCCGACGAGGGTCTTGCCCTCACCGGTGCGCATCTCGGCGACGTATCCGAGGTGCAGCGCCGCGCCGCCCATCAGCTGGACGTCGTAGTGGCGCTGGCCGAGTACGCGCTTGGCGGCCTCTCGGACGGTGGCGAAGGCCTCGGGGAGCAGGTCGTCCAGGCTCTCACCGTCGGCGTACCGCTCCTTGTACTCGTCGGTGAGCTCCCGGAGCTCGGCGTCGGAGAGGTTGACGAAGTCCTCTTCGATGGAGTTGACCTGGCCCGCGATGCGGTGCAGCTTGCGCAGGATCTTGCCTTCGCCTGCACGCATGAGCTTGTTGAAGACGGACACGTAGGTTGGTCTCCTTGCCGGTCGGGCCTGGCACTGGGGTCCCCCCGCCGAGGCGGGAGGGTGCGCGGGCGCAGCGAGGTTAAGCCCCGCCGCAACGGCCATCGTAAGTCAGGACCCCGCCGCCTCGGGAGGTCCGTCGGTATCGAGAGCCGGTATCACCCGATAGAACAACGTCCGAAGCGCGCCGAAGGTGCCCGGTGCGGCCGTCGTGGCGTGAAATTCGGGGTGCGCGGGCACCGCTACGGCATCGGGGACGCGCGGTCGGTGGCCGAGTCCTGGGTGCCGACGATGACGACACCGCCACTGTCCGTGATCGACCTGTCAGCCGACGGCGCCCGGCGGGAGCCCTGATCCGCGGCGGGCCGGCCGTGCCCGGACGGGCGCGAACCCGTCGCGGGGCCCGTGGGCCGCATCGCGCGCCGACCGGTCGGGCTAGCGGATCTCGAGGATCTTCTCGCGCATCGCGTAGACCACGGCCTCCATCCGGGAGTGCAGCTGCAGCTTCTCCAGGATGTTGCGGACGTGGTTCTTCACCGTGTTCTCACTGATGAAGAGCTCCTTGGCGATGTCCCGGTTGTTCATACCCGTGGCGACCAGTTTGAGGACCTCGAGCTCACGGTCGGTGAGCCGCGGTGCAGGCACCAGACGCCGCTCGTCGGTGCGCTGGATCATCGACTTGAACTCGGTGAGGAGCTTGGCGGCCATCGAGGGGCTGATCTGGGACTGTCCGTCGGCCACCGCGCGGATCGCGGTGGACACCTCGTCCGTGGAGATCTCCTTGAGGAGATAGCCGGTGGCCCCGGCCTTGATCGCGTCGTAGAGGTCGGCCTCCTCGTCGCTGATCGTCAGCATGATGATCTTGGCGCTGGGGGCCACCTCCTTGATGGACGTGCAGGCCTCGATCCCGCCGCGTTTGGGCATCCGTACGTCCATCAGCACGATGTCGGGCAGCAGATCGGCGGCTTTGTCCACCGCCTCCGCGCCGTCCGCCGCCTCACCGACGACCTGGATGTCCTCCTCCTGTGCAAGGACGATCTCCAACCCACGGCGGAAGAGGGCGTGGTCGTCCACCACGAGAACCCGGATCGGTTCCTCGCGCGGAGCACTCGCGTCCGTACCGGCGTAAGCGACCGCCTCGTCCGAGGCTGTGTCGTCTGGGGTCGCGTCGTCCGCGACCGCCTGGTCTGCGACCGCCTCGTCGTTCCCGCTGGTCCCGGGCTCGAAGCTGTCCGCCATCGTTCCTCCCCCTGAAGGCCATGGCCCATGATCGGGTGCCAGGCCAACCGGTCTCGAAAGAGCGTGGGTTGGCTTGCGCGGCCATGATTTCATGCCTGGCCGGTGGAGCGTTGCTCCCGTGGTCGCACGGTGGTGCCCCCGGGGGGCGCACAGACGCTCCCGGGGGCACCGACATGCGTTGCCCGGTGTGCCGCCGTATCGGCACACCCCTATCGCGTACCTTACTGACCTGCGGGTTTCCTGTCGTCGTCCGGGTCTGTGTCAGCCGAGCGCTCCGCCTGCGCCCCGTGGGGCTTCTGCGACGAACGGGTCCGACTCCAGATGAATCACGCCGTAGTCATAGCCGTGACGGCGATAGACCACACTCGGCTGCTTGGTCTCGGAGTCGACGAACAGATAGAAGTCGTGGCCGACCAGCTCCATCTCGTAGAGGGCCTGGTCGAGGGTCATCGGGGCCGCGGCATGGGTCTTCTCGCGGACCACCAGCGGGCCTTCGCCCTGGACTTCGAGGGAGCCCATCCTCGTCGTGGGCACGGTCTCCTCGACGTCCTCGGAGGGTGGCTCGCCGTTGAGGTGGAAGGCGAGCGGTGCGGTGGCGGCTGCGACGCTCGTCGGCGTGCGACTGCCGCCGCGATGCACACGACGCTTGTCAGCCTGCTTGCGCAGCTGCGCTTCCAGCCTGCTGGTTGCTGCGTCGAGTGCGGCGTACGGGTCTGCGGCCGCCGCCTCCGCGCGGATCACCGGCCCGCGGGAGCGGAGGGTGATCTCCACTCGGTCACTGCGGTCGGCCTGCCGGGGGTTGTGTTCCTTGGACACCTCGACATCGAGGCGGATCACCTTGCCGTCGATTTTCTGGATCTTGTCCAGCTTCAGCTTCTCGGCCACGTGCTTGCGGAAGCGCTCGGGCACCTCGGTCTTGCGGCCCTTGACGACGATGTCCACGCAGAACTCCGTTCCCGGATCGCTCCGCGACGGCGCGGAGCAGATCCCTTTTGCCCTGAGGCCGTCGGGTCGCCTGGTCTGCGGGCGAGGCCCGTCCGGCACTGCGTCTGCTGCACCGCCACGAAACCGGGGATAGTCCGGAACCGCGGCGCCGCGACTTCCACCTCCTCCTCCCCAGCCGGAAAGATCGCCACCCCATCGACTTCAGGATCGGGAAAGCCCCGAAGCACGCTTGTCCGACATTTAACGGAATAGCGTCCGCCATTCCTCACAACCGAACATAGCTCGACCAGACGGGTGTCGGCACCCCCTACCGGCCCGTACCGTTCCGGACCTTCTCCTTCTCCCTACACCGGCAACGTCGCGCGCTCGGCGTCAGTTCCCCTCCGCACACCGCTTCCGTTCACCTCTCCGTTCAAAATGGCGTCACGGATGCGGCCACCACGGCGGCACCGGCGACGCGACCGCCCGCCGCCGTCACTGCACGTGCAGCTTCCAGCAGTGACGCTCCCGTCGTCATGAGATCGTCCACCAGCACCACCGAGTCGACGACCAGCAGCGCTCCGGCGCCCTTCGCCACCGACAGGCCACCCGCGACGTTGTCCAGCCGCTGGCGGGCGCTCAGACCGGACTGGTCGGCCATGACGCGGTGCTGCCGAAGCACCGGCAGCACCCGTACCACCCTGCCCCCGCGCCGCAGCTCCGCAGCGGCGGCGAAGGCCATCCGGCGCGTCGGGTCATGTCCCCGGGCCGCCACCGCCCGCCGAGCCGAGGGGACCGGTACGAGCAGCAGCGCGCCCGTCCCGGGAGACGCCGCGCGGACCGCTCCCGCGAGCGCCTCGCCCAGGGGACGGGCCAGCCCCAGCGCACCGCGCTCTTTGTGGGCCAGCAGCGCGGACCGTACCTCGTCCGCATAGGCCGCCGCTGCATACACCGGCGGCAGCCCGTCGGGCGGCGGGGTCGGCACCACCCGGCGCGGCGCCCTCCCGGCGAGCGCCACACGACACCGATCGCACAGCGTGGTCCGCGGGTGGCCGCAGCCCGCGCAGTCGACCGGGAGAACCAGATCCGCGATGTCCTGCCACCACCCACGCATGTGTGCCAGCGTGCCCGCTCGCGGCAGGCCTCACCAGTGCTGTGGATAACCGCACCCCGGGCGCCTCCGCACGGCCACATCGGGCCGCTCCGGAGACGGCTGGTCGGAGACGGCCGGTCGGAGACGGCCGGTCGGAGACGGCCGGTCGGAGACGGCCGGTCGGAGACGGCCGGTCGGAGACGGCCGGTCGGAGACGGCCGGTCGGAGACGGCCGGTCGGAGACGGCCGGTCGCGGACAGGCGGTCACCCCGGATAGACCGGTGCCGAGCCCTTCTCCGTGACCAGTTTCCAGTTGGCGTCGAGAGGCAGCCGCACAATGCCGTCGGCCGAGTCGGCGATCAGCGGCTTGCTCTCGTCCTCCGAGGCCGAGACCGCCTCCACACCGTTGATCCCCGGCAGCGTCGGGGTGTTCGAAGAGGACCCGTCCGTCTGCACGTACTGGAGCTGCTGGACCCCGCCGGCCTCACGGCCGACGACCACCAAGCGGCTACTGCCCGCCCAGGACGCCGACTGGACATCCTCGAGCTGCGGCGCCACCGACAGCAGATCGTTCACCGACAGGGTCGGCTTCCCCCCGTCCGCGCGCGTCTGCTCCACGCGCCCCAGCTCCAGGGAGGTACGGCCGTCACGGGTGATCAGCAGCGCCAGCCGCATCCCGTCGGACGAAACCCGCAGGCCCTCGATCCGTCCCTCGCCGAGCGAGGGCACCGCGACCTCCTGCGGCTTGTCCGTGCCGTAGTCCAGCCGCAGCAGCCGCGGGCGGTCCGGATCCCGGTCGGCGATCCACAGATTCCCGTTCCCGTCCCAGCTGGGCGCCGTCAGACCGTCCTGTTCCTTCTTCGCGCCGGAGCGCAGCCGGGGCCCGCCCCGTTCGGCACCCGAACTCATCGGGGCCACGTACAGTTCCCGCCCGTCCAGTGAGACCCCGGCCGCCAAGTACTCGGCGCGATCGACCCCGACCGCGCCCAGCTGCACCGAACCGTCGCCGAACGGCCCCTCCACGCGGCTTGGCTCGTCGCTGCCGTCTGACAGGCTCGCGAGGCGGTGCTGCGCATCGATGAAGTACTGGTGCTCGATCCGCTTCTTGAGCCCCGCAGGCGCGTAGGCGGCAGCCTCCCCGGGCCTGAGCACACACAGCTCATTGCCGTCCTGGTCGGCGAGCTCCACTCTGCTGATCTTCGCCGAGGCCTGGTCCTGCACGGTGTACAGCAGCTGTGCAGCCATCCTGGTGCACTGCGGCGCG
Source organism: Streptomyces sp. KR80 (assembly GCF_052245555.1). NCBI lineage: Bacteria > Bacillati > Actinomycetota > Actinomycetes > Kitasatosporales > Streptomycetaceae > Streptomyces > Streptomyces sp. KR80. The sequence continues at coordinate 10,713 of NZ_JBQQCD010000014.1, read as the reverse complement.
CCGACGCGTGAGGCCCGGCCGCCCAGCCGGACCCGCAGCCCGTTCGCGTCGTCCAGGGACAAGGTCTCGTCCACCAGCCGCGAACCGCTCGGGAACTTGGTGTCCACCACCTGGTCCAGCCAGTTCGTCGGCCCTCTGAGCAGCGCCTTCACCGTCGAGGTGAGCGGGTCTATGCGTCGGCGCAGATAGACCGGATCGGCGACCAGCACCTCCCTCGGGCTTCCCGAGGCCTGCTCGCCCGCGCCGGGCTCCGCGAAGTAGTACTTGTTGACCGACCGGTAGATCCGCTCGAAGTCGGACTTGCCGAGCACAAGGCCCTGTGGCGGGACGTCGATCCGCCACTCGTTGTCCACCTTCGTCAGATGGATGTGTGTGCTGTACGTGCCCTCCGCAGGCTTGTAGGCGTGCTTCCGGTCGACGGTGGCGATCCGCTTGCCGCTCAGCTCGGCCGTGGTACCGCTCTCGATCTGGCCGCCCTGAGCCCCGTCCGTCCTCGGAATGGGCCCGTCCTCCAGCACCGTCGTCTGCGAGAACGGCTCCCATCTCTTCGACGCCTCCTCGGTGAGGTACAGCCGGGCCGTCTTGTAGTCCGCCTCGTCGCTCGTGGTCGCCTCCAGGAAGCCGCGCACGATGTCGTTCGGCCCCTCACCGGGCCTCGGCGGCACCCCGAAGACCCGAACCTGCGCGTCGGCGTCCGCGCGCTGCGAGGGGTCGACCCGGTGCACCTCCCCGCTGTCCGGCATCGAGGCGCAGCCCACCGCCAGCAGGCTTCCGCAGCCGAGCAGCGCGAAGGGCCGCAGCGGGCACCATCGACGGTTGGTCTGCCGGTCAGAGCCCACGCGGCCCGCCCTCCCGTTCCGGTTCCCGGTCGTCCTGTCGCTCGCCCGGCTCCCGGCCGGTGGCAGGGGCGGACGGATCGGCGGCCGCTGAGACGGTGGCCGCCCCGGTGGCAGCCGAGTCGGAGGCCACCGTCTCGGAGATCGCGGTTTCGGAGGCCGCCGCGCCGACGGCAGGAGGCGCCCCGTGCCTGACCGGCCGCGGCTGTGGCGGCACCGCTGCGATCCGTCCCGCACCCCCGTACGGCAGCCCCGCGTCGTTCAGGCCCCGGTTTCGGCGCGAGTCCTCCGGCTCCAGCGGAATCGGCGAGCCGCGCAGGGCCTCACCCTCGGTACGCGGCAGCGTCAACCGGAACTGCGAACCGCCGCCCGGCTCGCCCCAGGCCTGCAGCCAGCCGCCGTGCAGCCGAGCGTCCTCGACCGCGATCGACAGGCCAAGGCCGGTGCCCCCGGTGGTACGCGCGCGTGCCGGGTCCGCCCGCCAGAAGCGGTTGAACACCCGGGTCGCCTCCCCGGGCTTGAGACCGACGCCGTAGTCCCGTACCGCGACCGCCACCGCTCCCCCCGCCGCGGCGAGCCGCACCACGATGTCGCGGCCCTCGCCGTGCTCCACGGCGTTCACCACCAGGTTGCGCAGCACCCGCTCGATACGCCGGGCGTCCGCCTCGACGATCACCGGCTGATCCCTGCCGCGCACCAGGATCCGGCTGCCCTTGCGCTCGGCGAGCGGCTCGGCACCCTCGATCACCCGGTGGACGATGTCCCGCAGATCGAACGGCGCGGCCTCCAGAGCGGCGGCGTGCGCGTCGAACCGGCTGATCTCCAGCAGATCCGACAGCAGCGACTCGAACCGGTCGAGCTGGCCGCGCAGCAGCTCCGCGGACCGGGCGGTCGCCGGATCGAAGTCTTCCCGCGCCTCGTGGATCACATCGGCCGCCATCCGTACGGTCGTCAGCGGGGTCCGCAGCTCATGCGACACATCCGAGACGAAGCGGCGCTGCATCCGCGACAGCTCCTCCAGCTGCTGGATCTTCACCTGGAGGTTCTGCGCCATTTTGTTGAACGCCTCGCCGAGCCGCGCGATGTCGTCCTCACCGGTGACCTTCATCCGCTCCTGCAGCCGGCCCGCCGCCAGACGCTCGGAGATGCCCGCGGCCATCCGCACCGGGGTGACGACCTGGCGTACCACGAGCCAGGCGATGGCGCCGAGCAGCACCACCACGAAGACCCCGGCGGTCGCCAGCGTCCCCTTGACCAGGCTCAGCGACTTCTCCTCCTGCGTGAAGGGGAAGAGGTAGTACAGCTGGTACGGATTGCCGTTGACGTCGTTCAGCTGCTTGCCGATGGCCAGCGCGGGCTCACCGTCGTCCTTGGCGCCACGGAAGATCCGCGTGTGCTGCTCATGTGTCCCGGGCTCGGCGTCGAGGGCGTCCCGCAGCTCCTGCGGAACGCTCCGCTCGGGCTCCACGAGGCCCGACGCCCGGGGCGCGCGAGTGCCCCTGCTGTCGTTCACGAACGGCTGCTCGGTGTCGGAGCTGAGCGCCACCACCGAGTACACGCCCTGGCCTCCGCTTGCGAGCTGCTGCACGAGATCGGTCAGCCACTCGCTGGAGTTCTGCGCTCCGCGCCCCGCGACCTGACCGGCGTTCTGGCCGCGCGCGTCCCGGTCGGCCTGCTCACGGGCGACGTTGAACCCGCCCGCGGCCTGGCTCTGTGCCGCCCCCTGCTTGGCGTCCTGCAGGCCGTTGCGCACCTGCCCTATGACGACGACACCGAGCAGCAGCACGACGCCCAGCGACATCAGCAGCGTGGTCGCGACGACCCGCAGCTGGATGTTGCGCCGCCACAGCCGTACGGCGGGCAGCAGCGGCCTGCGAACCCAGCGCACGAGCAGCCGCAACACGGGGTGCACCGGTCCGCCAGGCGCACCGTCCTGCAGCAGGTGACCGCCCTGCCAGAAGCGGTCGAACAGCGAAATCCTGCCGACCGGACTCACGGGCCGCCCCTCGCGCACGGCCTCCGGGGGCCCGGCCCCCAGAGCTCCGGCCTCCGGAGCGGCACCGTCCTCGGACATCTCAGCCCGGCCCCGCCTTGTACCCGACACCACGCACGGTCACCACGATCTCCGGCCGCTCGGGATCCTTCTCGACCTTCGAGCGCAGCCGCTGCACATGCACGTTCACCAGGCGCGTATCGGCTGCGTGCCGGTAGCCCCACACCTGTTCCAGCAGCACTTCGCGGGTGAAGACCTGCCACGGCTTACGGGCCAGCGCGACCAGGAGGTCGAACTCCAGGGGAGTCAGCGCGATCGACTGCCCGTCCCGCTTCACCGAGTGGCCCGCCACGTCGATCACGAGATCTCCGATGGCGAGCTGCTCCGGCGCGGGCTCCTCGGAGCGTCGCAGCCGCGCCCGGATCCGGGCGACCAGCTCCTTCGGCTTAAACGGCTTGACGATGTAGTCGTCCGCCCCCGATTCGAGCCCGACCACCACATCGACCGTGTCACTCTTCGCGGTCAGCATGACGATCGGAACTCCGGACTCGGACCGGATGAGCCGGCACACCTCGATGCCGTCCCGTCCGGGCAGCATCAGATCGAGCAGCACCAGATCCGGCTTGACCTCGCGGAAAGCAGCGAGAGCCTTGTCGCCGTCCGACACGAACGACGGTTCAAAGCCTTCGCCGCGCAGCACGATGCCAAGCATCTCTGCCAGTGCGGTGTCGTCGTCGACGACCAGGACGCGTCCCTTCATAATCGACATCATCCCATTAGCTAATCGTTACCTGGCGTGACCTGGCACACAGCTGGGCGAGCCCGTCGCCCGTCACGGGGGAAACCACGCCCAGCTCGGTGACGATCGCAGTCACCAGGTCCGGTGGTGTGACGTCGAAAGCGGGGTTGTAGGCCTGCGTCCCCAGCGGAGCGACCGGTATTCCCCCGCCGGGCTCGGCACCGGGCACCCGCAGCTCAGCCGGGGCATACGGAGCCGGGAACTCCGTCACCTCGCGCCCCGGCCGCTGCTCCACATGGATCGACGCCCCGTCCGGAGTCTCGAGGTCCACCGTCGTGACGGGCGCGACGACGATGAATGGCACATGGTGGTACCGCGCCAGTACCGCGAGGGGATAGCTGCCCACCTTGTTGGCCACCGAGCCGTCCGCCGCGATGCGGTCCGCGCCGACCAGTACGGCGTCCACCTCGCCCGCCGCGAACAGCGATCCTGCCGCATTGTCCGAGAGCAGCGTGTACGCCATGCCGCTGCGGGCGGCCTCGTAAGCGGTCAGGCGAGCCCCTTGCAGCAGCGGCCGGGTCTCGTCCACCCACAGCCGTCTGAGCTTCCCGGCCCGGTGTGCCGCCCGCGCCACCGCGAGCGCCGTCCCTTCACCGCCCGACACGAGTGCGCCGGTGTTGCAGTGCGTCAGGATGCGATGACCCCGGCCTGGCAGCAGCTCGCCCAACAGCGCCAGGCCGTGCTCCGCCATCCGCGCACTCGCCTCGGCCTCCTCCTCGTGCAGGCCCCGCGCCTCAGCGAGCGCGGCCCCGGCCGCGCGGCGATGGTCGCCGTCCTCGCCGAGAGCCCGGCGGTACGCGCCGACGGCCCGCCGCACCCCGTAACCGAGATTGACCGCCGTGGGACGGGCATGCGCCAGTAGCTCCGCCGCCTCGTCCACGTCATAGCCGCGTACGGCGGCGAGCGCGACACCGTACGCTCCCGCGATGCCCAGCAGCGGCGCTCCGCGGACCGCGAGCGTACGGATCGCCTGCACCAGCGCCGGTACGTCGGTGCAGACCAGCTCGATCTCTTCCGCAGGAAGCCGAGTCTGGTCGAGGAGTACCAGCACGGGCCCCTCGGGCGGCTCGTCCCAGCGCAGTGCGGGAAGAACAGCGGAGGGTCCGTCGGCCACCTGAGGTACCGCGTCCTGATCAGCCATTCGCCCAGTCTGCCCCGCCGGGCACAGGTATTTGAAGGTGCAGCCTGGGTAGAGGGCCGGGTACGAACGCCGGAGGGCCATGGCACGATGGCAGCCAACCGGCCGTCACTGTGGTTTCCAGGGGTTGTTTCCCCGCCACCGGAGCCCAGTCGAAACCGCGGACGGGCACCGTGAAGGAGCGCTGATGAACGACTCTCCGGGTTGGGCTTCGCCCGGATCCTCCCCCTCCGACGAGCCTGGGCGAGGGGACACAAGGCCGGAGCAGGGGCAAGGGCCGGCCGGGCCGGATCAGCCGGTGAACTGGTCCAAGGAGCAGCCGCCCGCCGCCCAGTGGGCCCCACCCACCGGGCCTGGGGCAGCGCCGCCGACCGAGAGCGGACCCGGCTGGGGTGGCCCGAGCGGACCAGAGGGCTGGGGTCACGGCAACTGGGGCACCGGATGGGCCCAGCCGTCGGCGGCGGCCAAGCCCGGCATCATCCCGCTGCGGCCCCTCGGGGTCGGAGAGATCCTGGACGGCGCGGTGTCGACCATGCGCGCCCACTGGCGCACCGTGCTCGGAATCTCCCTCGCCGTCGCCGTCGTCACCCAGGCCGCGACGACCCTTGTCACCGGGCTGTGGTTCCGCGACTCCGCCGGCCTCGAAGGCCTGGAGGACAACCCGAACCCGACGCTCGACGAGACCGCGGACGCCCTCACCGGCACCTTCGCGAGCTTGGGCGTGACATGGTTGATCACCATGCTCGGCACCATCGTCGCCACGGCCATGCTGACCGTGATCGTCAGCCGGGCAGTACTCGGACGTCCGGTCTCCATGGCCGAGTCCTGGAGCAGCTCCCGGCAGCAGCTGCCGCGACTGTTCGGCCTCCTGTTCCTGGTGCCCCTGATCATCGCCGTCGTCGCCACCCTCGCGATGACGCCCGGCCTCGTCCTGTCCTCGACCGGTGACTCCGACGGAGGAGCCGCCCTCGCGTCCCTCGGCGTCCTCGTCGCCGTGCCCGTCGCAGTCTGGCTCTGGATCCGCTTCAGCCTGGCCGCGCCCGCACTGATGCTCGAGAGGCAGGGCGTCATTGCTTCCATGCGACGCTCGGCGAGGCTCGTACGCCGCGCCTGGTGGCGGATCTTCGGCATCCAGCTCCTCACCGTCATCCTGATCTTCTTCGTGTCGGCGGTCATCGAGATCCCGACCAGCATCATTGCCATGACGACGGGCGGTGAGAGCGCGATGGACTGGCTCGCCGGTGAGAGCGTCCCCACCAGCTGGACCTTTCTGATCGTCGTCGGCATCGGCGCAGTGATCAGCTCGACCGTCACTTTCCCGATCAGTGCAGGGGTCACCGCGCTCCTCTACATGGACCAGCGCATCCGTCGCGAGGCTCTCGACCTGGAGCTGGCACGAGCCGCCGGTGTCCCCGGATACGGCACGCAGCCACAGGGCCTTCAACCTCCCCACGACACGAGCCCAGGGAGCTGATGCGGTGATCGCCACGGGGGGCACGAGCGCGGTGGCGCGACTCCTGGCGCGCGCCGACGACGACGTACCGGTGACGGTCCCACGCATGCCTGCTCGGGAGGCGGCGGAGCGCGAACTCTCCAAGCGGGTGTACCAGGAGCACGAGCCCGGTCTGTTCCAGCGCGCCCTCGACTGGTTCTGGCAGCGGGTCGACGACCTCCTCGGCGCCGCCGCCGGGGCAACACCCGGTGGCACGCTCGGCCTTGTCGTCATCGCCATCGTGGTCGTTCTCCTTCTGGTCGCCCTCCGCCTGCGCCTGGGCGCGCTCCACCGCACCTCTACGATTGGCGCCACGCTCTTCGACGAGCGCCCCCGCAGCGCGGCCGAACATCGCGCAGCCGCCGAACGGCACGCGGCCGAACACCGGTGGGACCAGGCTGTCCAGGAGCGCATGCGGGCCATCGTCCGCTCCCTGGAGGAGCGTGCGCTGCTCGATCCGCGCCCGGGCCGCACCTCCGACGAAGCAGCCGCCGAGGCCGGCCGGTCGCTTCCCGACCACGCCTCCCGACTGCACGCCGCGGCCCGGGACTTCGACGACGTCACGTATGGAGGCCGCCCCGCCTCCCAGGATGCGTACCTCCGGCTGCGGGATCTCGATCTGGACGTCCAGCGCAGCCAGCCGCGCCTCGATGCAGCCGTCTCCGGGGGCGTGACATGAACGGAACGGCCGAGCACACCACGTCGACTTCTCCTACAGTCCGTCAACTGTGGACACGATCCCGCGGTTTTCTGCTCGCCGTCGTGGTTCTCGTCCTCGCCGGTGTCGTCCTCGCTGCCGTACGCTCCGGCGAGCGGCACGGCCGTCTCGATCCCCGCTCCGCGGCCCCCTCCGGCAGCCGGGCCGTCGCCGAACTCCTCAAGGACCACGGTGTCACTACCGACGTCGTGACCACCACGGCCGCCGCCGCGGACGCCGCCGACCACCGTACGACCGTCCTGGTCACCGATCCCGAACGACTGACTGGCCGCCAGCAGTCCATGCTGCACAGCGCCTTCGCCTCTTCCGGAGGCCGCACGGTGCTGCTCACCGCCGAAGACTCCTCCGCCGGACTCGCCCCGGGCGTACGCACCGGTGCCCGCACAGGAGTGACCGTTCGCTCTCCCAACTGCACACTGCCCTCGGCCGAACGGGCCGGTCCCGCCGAACTCGGAGGTGTCCGCTACGAGTTCTCCGCCCCGGGTGTAGATGCCTGCTACCGCAGCGCGGGTCTGCCCACACTGCTTCGCATCCCCGGCCCGAAGGGCGGTGACACCGTTCTCCTGGGCTCGCCCCATATCCTCTTCAACGACCATCTCGCCAAGCAGGGCAACGCGTCGCTGGCCCTTCAACTCCTCGGATCCCGCCCGCATCTGGTCTGGTACCTCCCCTCCCTCGCGGACACCGCCGCCACCGACGGCGCCGAACGCGGCTTCTTCGACCTCATCCCCACGGGCTGGAACTGGGCACTGCTGCAACTCACCATCGCCGCAGCACTCGCAGCGCTGTGGCGCGCCCGCAGGCTGGGCCCGCTGGTCCCCGAACGGTTGCCGGTAGCGGTCCGCGCGGCGGAGGCGACCGAAGGTCGTGCCCGCCTCTACCAGCAGGCGAACGCCCGCGACCGGAGTGCCGAGGCCCTTCGCACCGCCATGCGGACCCGCCTTGCCCCGCTCGTCGGCATCCCCGCGGCCCAGGTCCACAGTCCGCATGCCCTCTGCCCGGCGGTCGCGGCCCATCTGGCCCATCCGGCACCGGACATCACGTTCCTGCTGTTCGGCCCGGCGCCCGCCGACGACTCCGCCCTCATCCGGCTCGCCGATGAACTCGACGAACTCGAGCGCGCCATCACCTCCGACACCGCATCACTTCTCGACTCCGTACCACCGTCGGACTCCGCACCACCCCCGATCGAAAGGGACCGCACCCCGTGAGCGCCCCGACCTCCGACAGCGCCCGAACCTCCCTCGAAGCGCTGAGAACCGAAATCGCCAAGGCCGTTGTCGGCCAGGACCCCGCCGTGACCGGTCTGGTCGTCGCACTACTGTGCCGCGGCCATGTCCTCCTGGAGGGCGTCCCGGGAGTCGCCAAAACACTCCTCGTCCGGGCCCTGGCCGCCTCGCTCGAACTTGACACCAAGCGCGTCCAGTTCACCCCCGATCTCATGCCGAGCGACATCACGGGTTCCCTGATCTACGACGCGCGCACGTCCGAGTTCTCGTTCCAACCCGGCCCGGTCTTCACCAATCTGCTGCTCGCCGACGAGATCAACAGGACGCCGCCCAAAACTCAGGCTTCGCTCCTCGAGGCGATGGAGGAACGTCAGGTCTCGGTCGACGGCACACCACGACCGCTGCCCGACCCCTTCCTCGTCGTGGCCACCCAGAACCCGGTCGAGTACGAGGGCACCTACCCCCTCCCCGAAGCCCAACTCGACCGATTCCTACTCAAGCTGACCATGCCTCTGCCATCCCGCCAGGACGAGATCGATGTCCTCAGCCGTCATGCGGAAGGCTTCAACCCCCGCGATCTGCAAGCCGCAGGACTCCGCCCCGTGGCAAGCCCGAACGACCTCGCAGCCGCGCGCGCAGCCGTCGCAAAGACCTCCGTGTCCCCCGACATCGCGGGCTATGTCGTCGATATCTGCCGTGCCACGCGTCAATCCCCCTCGTTGTCGTTGGGCGTTTCCCCCCGCGGGGCCACGGCCCTCCTCGCTACCGCACGCGCCTGGGCCTGGCTGACCGGCCGCGACTACGTCATCCCCGACGATGTGAAGGCCCTCGCCCTACCCACACTTCGCCACCGGATCCAGTTGCGACCGGAGGCCGAGATGGAGGGTGTCACCCCCGATTCGGTCATCACTGCGGTACTCGCCAACGTCCCCGTGCCCCGCTGAGTCGACGGGAACAGGTCATTGGCAATCACCGGACGCGCTGCCCTGATCGCCGCACTCGGCGCTCTGCTCACCGGCCTTCTGCTTCCCGACTGGGCCGGCATTGTCGCTGTGAATGCCCCCCTTGCACTGGCAATTCTGTTCGATCTCATGCTCGCTGCGCCAGTGAGCAAGCTCCATTTCACTCGATCTGGTGACACATCAGTTCGACTCGGTGAACAGGCGCACGTATACCTCACCATCGCGAACCCCGCTCGCCGCCCCCTGCGTGCTCAGATCCGCGATGCCTGGCCGCCCAGCAGCTGGCCGTCCGGCACCAGCTCGGAGACCTCCTCGCGCCACCGAGTCGACATCCCTCCCGGAGAGCGCCGTCGCCTCACCACGACGCTGCAACCGTCCCGGCGCGGTGACCGCCGATCCGATCGGGTCACCGTGCGCTCCCACGGCCCGCTGGGCCTCGCAGCACGACAGGGCCACCACGAGGTCCCCTGGACCGTACGCGTTCTCCCACCGTTCAAGAGCCGCAAGCACCTTCCGGCGAAACTGGCGCGGCTCCGTGAGCTCGACGGCCGTACGAGCATCCTGACGCGCGGCGAAGGAACCGAGTTCGACAGCCTCCGCGACTATGTTCCCGGCGACGACACCCGATCCATCGACTGGCGCGCCACCGCGCGGCAATCCACCGTCGCTGTGCGTACCTGGCGCCCCGAGCGCGATCGTCACATCCTCCTCGTCGTCGACACCGGACGCACCTCAGCCGGCCGGGTCGGCGACGCCCCACGACTGGACGCGGCGATGGACGCCGCACTGCTGCTGGCCGCACTCGCGACCCGCGCTGGAGACCGAGTGGATCTGCTCGCCTACGACCGCCGACCCCGCGCCTCGGTCCAGGGCCGCACAGCGGGGGACCTGCTTCCGGCACTCGTCAACGCCCTCGCCCCGCTCGAACCCGAGCTCGTCGAGACCGATGCACGAGGCCTGGCTGCCACGGCTCTGCGCACTGCACCACGGCGCTCCTTGATCGTGCTGCTGACCACCCTCGACGCCGCCCCAGTGGAAGAGGGCCTGCTCCCCGTCCTCCCGCAGCTCACTCACCGCCATACGGTCCTGCTGGCCTCCGTGGCCGACCCTCGTATCGAAGAGATGGTGAGCCACCGTGGCTCGGTGGAGGGGGTGTACGAGGCCGCGGCGGGTGCACGGACGAAGTCCGAACGCCTCCGTATCGGGGACCGGCTCCGACGGCACGGTGTCACGGTTGTGGATGCCACGCCCGATGCGCTCGCCCCCGCTCTCGCCGACGCCTATCTCGCCCTCAAGGCCGCCGGACGGCTCTGAGCACGGAACGGGGTGCATGAGGCTTGCGGCAAGAAAACTAACCGCTTGGTTTTCCACATAAGAATGCCGCAACCCCCGGGCGGGGCCCGGGGGTTGCGGATCAAAGATTGTCCGGCGGTGTCCTACTCTCCCACAGGGTCCCCCCTGCAGTACCATCGGCGCTGAAAGGCTTAGCTTCCGGGTTCGGAATGTAACCGGGCGTTTCCCTCACGCAATAACCACCGAAACACTA